>NZ_PNCP01000059.1:0-13237 GCF_005886115.1 Pseudoalteromonas sp. S4492 | reverse complement strand
GCCGCTCGGGAACCCCTCCACACAGATTTTTACTATTGCATTTGGCCCCACTTTTCTAAGAAGGAAAGTGGTGGAGGGAGCTGGATTCGAACCAGCGAAGGCTGAGCCGTCAGATTTACAGTCTGATCCCTTTGGCCGCTCGGGAACCCCTCCAATGCAACGGCGCTGATAATAGCAAACTGATTATTTAAGTAAAGAAAAAAACTAAAGAAAAATGCATAAATGCCGATAACTGGTTAATCAAGAAACTATTTGGCTAAAGACTATGCAAATTGATGGTTTGTTGCTCACTGAGAGTCAACTCGATAATCGTCTAAATAAAAGTGTACACGAGCACCGCTCTGGAGAGTTTGCTTTATTACTAGCAATGCTTTCTCATGATGCGCTCGATTTTAGCCAGTTTCACCTGCCAAAAACAGAATTAACCAGTCCTGATGTATCTGAATCGGTTCTGCGTAAAGAACTCGGTGCTGGTCCATCACAACCATTAGCCCCTGAACAATTCGATATGTTGATAGGCCAAGACAATGCATTTAAATTACTGCAAGGTGGTTTGTCGGATATTAGGTTACATCATTGCTTAAACCCAGAACCGCTGAATGTCCGTGATGACAAGCTGCATGTGCCACTTGAAGTGATTGATAACTGTGAGCCCGCTGTTAGAAAACGTTTTTATGAAAAAAATAAACCCGTGGAGCGCCCACAAATCGATGCTGCTGCATTTTATGATAGCCTTACCGACGAGGGGATACATCAACCCCTACATTTAGCTACAGCTTAAGTATAAGTGGCTTAATCGAACTGTCATAGACTACGAATAAACTAAGAATACACTTATATTTAAGTAAAACTGCAAAAAGTACAGCTAAATTAAGATGTGCTTGTTATAATAGCAGTCTATGGCTTAATGCCATTGTCATTGAACCAAGTTACTAGGACTATAATGAAGAAAACATTCACGCTAAACCACGAGAAAATTAAATACCCTCGTATGGTTGATGCAGCCAAGCACGAAGTAAAAAAATACTTAAAACGTGAGCGTAATAAAACACTCCCAGCAGATGCCGATTATTGGGCGTTTGACTGTAAGTTTGGTGAATCAGCGGATGAGGCCAATGTCGTTCACGTGGCAGAGATTAATAAATGTATCAGCGATATTGAAGCTAAAGGGCTTACATCGTTCTACGTTGAGATCTTAGCGCGTCCTGCACAGCGTCAACAGCAAGAGTTTGACGAAGAGTAATATCCATACTGTTCTGCAGTTATACTCTTACCAAAAAAGGGCCTTCAGGCCCTTTTTTAGTTTTAGTAATTAATCAACGTGCAAATGGATCGGCATTGATTTTTTCTATGTACCAATTGCCTTTTTTACGCATCATTTTCACACTGCGCATATCATCAACTTTTTTACCGTTAAAGTAGCCTGTGAAGATTAAATTGATATTGGCTTTATCACCGTATTGTTCGCGTAGACTCATATTGGTCATATCGACTTCAATTACCACCTCGTCGTATTGCATATTGACTAGGTTGCGAGCGAACTGCCCAGCGGTACCGTAAGATTTCATAATACGCGCCATTTTTGGGGTGGCGTATTCCATAGCAAGGTTCAAATCGTTTTGGTTATATAAGGCATCGAAATACAGAGTCGCCACATTACCAGGGGTGTTTTTTTCGCCTTTAGGCGCATCTTCAGAACCGCAACCGAAAAGAAAGCAGCTACTTAATAGAACAAAAATTAAGAGTATATTTTTCATTGTTGTTGTTTTACGAGTTAACTTGAGATTAAGTGTGTGACTAAATCAGCTTGATGTAAAGTTAACTCGGTAAAATTATTGGTTTTATTTATTTTGGGTAATAAAAAAGGATGCATCTCTGCATCCTTTTTTGACAACTTAGTTGTTATTACTGAACAAGCTCTTTGTCGCTGAATTCTTCAGCAAATAATGGACTAGATAAGTAACGCTCAGTTGCACTTGGTAAAATTACCACGATATTTTTGTCTGCGTTTTCAGGTTTTTCAGCAAGGCGTTTTGCAGCAACGACTGCAGCACCCGATGAAATACCCACTAAAATACCTTCGTTTTTCATCAGTTCGTGAGCCATTGCAATAGCATCTTCATTTGATACTTGCTCTGCGGCATCAATCACTTCTAAATCAAGGTTGCCAGGGATGAAGCCTGCACCGATACCTTGAATTTTATGAGGACCCGGTTTAATTTCTTCGCCAGCTAAAGTTTGGCTAATAACAGGTGAGTTAGTTGGCTCAACAGCAACAGATTGCACGTTTAGGCCTTTTTCTAGTTTAAGGTAACGGCTAACACCTGTAATAGTACCACCTGTACCAACACCTGCTACGAAGATGTCGATTTTACCGTCCATTGCTTCATAGATTTCAGGACCCGTTGTTTCGAAGTGAATTTTCGGGTTTGCTGGGTTTTCGAATTGCTGTAAAAGAATGTACTTTTCAGGCTCACTTGCTTGAATTTCTTTTGCTTTTTCGATTGCGCCATTCATGCCTTTAGCGCCATCAGTCAATACTAGGTTGGCACCTAACGCTTTTAATAGTTTACGACGCTCTAAGCTCATTGTATTAGGCATAGTCAGTGTTAATTTATAACCACGTGATGCAGCAACGAATGCAAGCGCAATACCTGTGTTACCAGATGTAGGCTCGATTAGCTCTTTGTCTTTGGTTAATACGCCTGACTTTTCTGCTTCCCAGATCATTGAAGCGCCAATACGGCATTTAACACTAAAGCTTGGGTTACGTGATTCTACTTTAGCAAAAACATTACCTGAGGTTACGCGGTTAAGCTTTACAATTGGTGTATTACCAATCGTTAATGAATTATCTTCAAAAATGTTAGACATAGTGTTCCCTTGGAAGCAATTTATTCAATCGTGACCAAATAGCTTAGGCTACCGATCTGTAATAGTCACACTTTACTGTGGTGAATAAAAAACGAAAGTAAAGTTTGGCTATAACATATAGCGAATAGGCTTATAGCATTTAGTAATAAGGTGGGAAAAGAAGGGCGCGCACCCAAAGGTGCGCAAAGTCAGGTTAGAGTAACCAAGCGTAGCTAAATTTAGCAAATAAGGTGCGCTGCTCTTTGGTGATGGATGAAAGCTCATCATCTTGGTAGCCATTATCAGAGTAGCCAGCAAAGAATACCGTTTGCGGATTCAACTTGTAAGAATACAATAGTTGAGTGGCGAGGTTTTTATATTGGCTATCTACATCATCTATGTAATTAGCTTGATTACGCTCTAAGTCAGTATAAATGACTGCAAGGCGTACAAAGCTATTTACGTTGAATTGATAAGTTAAACGCACATCACTTAAATTAGCGGTAAATACTTCACTGCCATCAGCCTCAAGCTGCTCATAAGTATGACGTAAACGTACTTCAAAATGTTTACCAAGATTCATATTCAGTACTGGGCGAATATGGAATTTATCACCAACGCGGTTATTCGCTAAGTCGACAGCATTACCTGTATACATAAATAAAGAAGCAAATACCCCAGCGGTTGGCTTAAAGTCACTATAAAAGCCAACGCCATTTTCGCTAAACATATCTGTGTTGCCATCAATATCTAAACGTGATTTATCATGACGAAGGCCGGTTCGGTTTCTGTGTTCAACAGACAGCTCAAAAAAGCTTTGTAATGGACCACTCACAGAAAAGCTAGTCTGTGCTTCTTTTTCAAGAAGTTCGTTATTTTCGTTATGAGTAATATCCCAATCGGCATAAAGGTTTGCGCGATTCCACCAATTACCTTTATCACCATACCAACGGTATTCACCCCCAGTCGTAAACTTTTTAAAATCAACTTGTGAGATAAAACCTAAGTCTGCTCTCAAATCGGCATCGCGATAATTATAATCGGCAAATGCGCGCCAGTATTTCTCGTCATGTTGATACTTTACGTAGTAACCAGTGCCTGATTGCTGTTCTTTACTTAAAACACGCAATACGCCTTCGTTGTAGTCGCAGTCACTATTTAATTCACAGCTTACTTGCTCTGGCTGTGAGCAGTTATCTCCATCACATAACTCATCTATGAAGTCTTGGCTGTATTGCGTTTGTGACTTTAATACTTGCACTAAAAAAACATCGTTGACTGTTGGTTTGTATTTACTATCAATACTGTAAACCGTGTTCTTGTAGTCATCACTTTGTCTGTGTGTTGCCGTTGAGCCAAGTGATAACCCTGATTCAAAATCGTATCGATAACGCAGGGCACCGTTTTCACCTTTTTCGTCGAGGGCGACAAGCGATGAACCTAAATTGCCCGGGATCAACACATTTGTTTGTGTGTCATTGGCAATGAAACCGGCAAATGTATGGCCATTTTTGCTGCCGGTGATTTTCGTGCCGTAATCTGGTTGGGCAATATTACGGGTATGAATAAGGTTAAGTGTTGAGGCAAAGTAGTCAGCGTTATCTAAAAAGAAGGCGCGCTTTTCAGGGAAGAACAAACTGAAATTATTGTTCACGCTCAATTGTGCGACATCCGCTTCGACCTGAGAAAAATCAGGATTAATGGTCGCATTTAAAGTAATGTCTGGGGTGATCCCCCATTTTACATCGAGACTGGCTTCAGTATTGTTTTCTGACTGCCAATCTGCCACTTCTGAGCCATCAATATCACGGGTCTCATTTTTGCCAAGCACCACAGATGGAATAATTGCCACGTTGTTGCCTTGCTTCGCTTGTTCAAAGCCTTGGTAACTTGGCATTTGGCAAATCCAACAGTTGTTACCATGGTCAATCTGCATACTTGAGATACGTAAACGTTCACTGCGCGGTAAAAAACGTAAAAACTCCATTGCCATGGTTTTACTTGCCACGCTGTCGTCAAAATTTAGTACGCGTAAGGGGATTGCAACTTCAACGGTGTATCCGTTTTCGTGAATAACACCCACACTATCCCAAATACCATCCCATGATGAGCTCTCATGTTTAGTCAGTTCGTTTTCTATTGAATCTTGCTGTACACCAAGTGGATTGATAAAAAATTGATACGCTAATTGAGAATTATTGTATGAATCAATTTTTAGACCAACTAAGTCATCATCCCATGCCGCATCTCGGTCACGGTAAAAAGCACGAATAAGTTCCGGGTTAGGGTCGTTTGCTTCAAAGCCAATAAAAAGTGTTTCGCCATCTTCATAAACATAGGCGTGGGTGGTGACTGGGCTTTTACTGTTCTCATAAGGCCAAGTGACGTTGTCTATGGTGATTTTTTTTGCACGTTGCCAACTTGGCTCATTTAGCTTGCCATCAATTGTTGCTTGCTCTGCAATAAAAGGGAGGGTGACAGGTTGGCTGGTGGCCAAGGTAGTAAAAGGCACACTCAATAGAGCGGCACTTAATATTGATTTATACATAAGCACTATACGGGTATTCAAAACTGCGAGCATGTTATTAATTTGCAACATTGTTAACAAATGCAACGCGACAGGGCGCATATATTTACGTTCAAATTAGATTCTGACAAGCTGTGGTGGTAATTTGCGCAGTTAAACGTTAATTTGGCTGTTTTATAACAAAAGTAAACTAAAACGTGGTAAAAGATTACCACCTAAAAATTGAAGTGATCGTTATGAAGTTAATTCTAAAATTAATTGCCGGTATTGTTGCTGGTATCTTAGTGGGCTTATATGTGCCACTAACAGGTGTTGAACTCCTTTACACAGTAAAAGAAATAATAGGTCAGTTGATCACCTTTACCATTCCCCTGATTATTTTATTTTTTATTGCATCAGGTATTGCTGGCTTACCAAAAGGTTCAGGCCACTTGTTAGGCAAAACAGTTGGGTTTGCTTATGGGTCAACAATAATCGCGGGTACTTTAGCGTTTCTACTGGTAAGTGCCATGATCCCATTATTTGATGGGGGTTTAACGTTTGAAGCCGAAGTAGCAACAGAAGTAGGCAGCTTTATTGATTTAGAAATCCCGCCTTTAATGAGTGTGATGACGGCATTAGTGACCGCATTTGTGTTTGGCATTGGCATGAGTCAATTACAACTTGAAACACTGAAAAAAGTGTCTGATCAAGGCCGTGATGTTATCGATGCTTTATTAGCAAAAGTGATTATCCCAGCGTTACCTTTTTACATCGCCGGTGTATTTGCTGAAATGACAGTCGCAGGCACAGTGGTTGATACCTTACAAACCTTTGGCATTGTTTTATTAGCTGCATTAATTATGCATTGGTTGTGGTTAACATTTTTATACGTTTCAACGGGACTACTACTAAAGCGTAATCCATTAGAGCTTGTAAAAAACATGCTGCCAGCTTATTTTACTGCTTTAGGTACAATGTCGAGTGCTGCAACAATTCCTGTTTCACTTCGTTCAAGCAAAGCAAATAACGTAAAAGAAGACGTTGCTAACTTTACCGTGCCTTTATGTGCAACCATTCACTTGTCTGGTTCAACAATCACGATTGTGACATGTGCAATGGCTGTGATGTTCTTATCACCGAATATGGATGTACCATCACTATTTGGTATGTTGCCGTTTATTATGATGTTAGGTGTTGTAATGATTGCTGCGCCTGGTGCACCAGGCGGCGCTGTTATGTCAGCACTGGGCCTACTAACAAGTATGCTTGGCTTTAATGAAGGTGCTGTTGCACTGATGATTGCACTTTATTTAGCACAAGATAGCTTTGGTACCGCGTGTAATGTAACGGGTGATGGTATTATTGCTTTATGGGTTGATCGTTTTAGCGAGAAAGCCTCGGCATAAAATTAATTAGTGAAACGATATTTTGATTTATCGTTTCACTTTTTCTGTGCTAATGTGGCACATTAAATTGTGCGAAAGCAGCTATTTGGGTTTTTTGAGGGTGTTCCATTGATTAATGTACTTTTAGTTGATGACCATGAGCTTGTACGGACAGGGATCAGACGTATACTTGATGATGTTCGTGGTTTTAAAGTGGTGGGTGAAGCTAAAACCGGTGAAGAAGCGGTGCAATTTTGTCGCCAGCATTCACCTGATATCGTGTTGATGGACATGAATATGCCAGGTATTGGCGGTTTAGAAGCGACGAAGAAAATCTGTCGTTATTGCCCAGATGTAAAAATTATTGTGCTTACTGTGCATTGTGAAGATCCATTCCCAAGTAAAGTAATGCAAATCGGTGCTCATGGTTATCTGACCAAAGGTGCCGGCTCTGATGAAATGGTTAACGCCATTCGTGCGGTGAATGCAGGCCAACGTTATATTGCACCTGAAATTGCACAGCAAATTGCCCTTGCACAGGTAAGCGGCCGTACAGATGAAAATCCATTCCAGAGTTTATCTGAGCGTGAGCTGCAAATCATGCTGATGATCACCAAAGGTGAGAAAGCGCAAGACATCGCAGAACGTTTAAACCTGAGTTCAAAAACAGTGAATAGCTATCGCTATCGCATGTTTGAAAAGCTAAATGTGGGTGGTGATGTTGAACTTACTCATTTAGCAATTCGTCATAAAATGATCGACATTGATAGTTCGCATTAATTTGCTCAATGTCTGATTTCGAACCAGCCCGTTTTCTAAAAACACTATCAAGTGAGCCCGGTGTCTACCGAATGCTTGATAGTGAAGGGCAAGTTATCTATGTCGGTAAGGCAAAAAATCTAAAAAAGCGCGTCAGTAGTTACTTTCGAAGTAATGTCACTGATAGTAAAACGCGTGTCTTAGTAAGTAATATTTGCGGTATTGAGGTCACCCTGACCAACACCGAAACGGAAGCCTTATTACTCGAAAACAACCTAATTAAAAAATATCAGCCTCGTTACAATATTCTGTTACGAGATGATAAGTCATATCCGTATATTCTTTTAACTGATCACACGCACCCGCGTCTGGCGTTTCATCGCGGCAGCCGAAAAATTAAAGGCGAATACTTTGGTCCATTCCCAAGTGCAGGAGCGGTATCAGAAAGTTTGCGTTTAATGCAAAAAATCTTTCCGGTTCGCCAATGTGAAGATGCGTATTACCGAGCTAGAAGCCGTCCATGTTTACAATATCAGTTAAAACGCTGCTCTGCGCCGTGTGTAAATAAAATTTCCGATGAAGAATATCGACAAGAAGTTGATTTTGTTCGCAAGTTTTTGCTGGGCAAATCTCATGAAGTCATTGCTGATTTAATCACCAAGATGGAGCAAGCGAGCAAAGAGCTCAAATTTGAGCTTGCTGCCAAAGTGCGTGACCAAATTATGCTACTTCGAAAAATGCAGGAGCAACAATCTATTTCGGGTAATCATGCGGAAATGGATGTGATTGGCTTTGCGCATTTAAATGGTTTAAATGCGGTTCATTTATTAATGATCCGCGATCACAAAGTGCTAGGCAGCAAAACATATTTCCCAAAAGTACCTAAAGATTCCGGTGAAGAAGAAATACTGACTTCGTTTTTAGGTCAGTATTATTTAGCACCTGGTGCAACGGGGCGCATTGCCAAAGAAATTATCTTACCGTTCAGTATTGAAGAAAGTGAGCCTTTAAGTGAAGCACTTACGGCAATCTCTGAGCGTAAAGTCAGTTTAAAAGTTGCCAATCGAGGTGAGCGGGCACAGTATTTAAAGCTTGCTAATAAAAATGCCCTTAATAGCATTAGTGTTAAGCAAAGTACCCAAGACTCCATTAATAAACGTTACGCACAATTAAAAGAAACATTACGTCTCGATGATATTAATCGCATGGAATGTTTTGATATCAGCCATACAATGGGTGAAAACACGGTTGCAAGTTGTGTGGTGTTTGATTCACAAGGACCTAACAATAAAGAGTATCGCCGTTTTAATGTTACCGGCATCACCGGTGGCGATGATTATGCCGCGATGGAATTTGCACTTAATAAACGTTACAACAAAGTAGTCGATGAAGAAAAAATACCCGATGTTATCTTTATCGATGGGGGTAAAGGTCAATTATCTCGTGCTGAGCAATATTTTGAAAACTGGCCGCATAATAAAATGCCATTGCTGGTGGGTGTTGCAAAAGGCACAAGTCGAAAGCCTGGGTTAGAAACGCTATTAATTGATGGCGGACGTAAAACAATTCCACTTGATTCAGATGCGCCAGCACTGCATTTGATTCAGCATGTACGTGATGAGTCGCACCGTTTTGCCATTGCTGGGCATCGTAATAAACGCCAAAAACAACGCACACAATCATTATTAGAAGAAATTACTGGCGTTGGACAAAAGCGCCGACAAGCATTATTAAAATATTTAGGGGGCATGCAAGGGGTAAAAGCTGCTAATATAGACCAATTAAAACAAGTTCCTGGGATCAGCCCTGAAATGGCTGAGAAGATATTTAATCATTTGCATGACAAGGCGTAGCCTTCGTGCGAATATAGAAAAAAAGACATCTCCAAGTAGTTATGTGGAATATTCCAAACACACTCACAACCTTTAGACTTTTTCTTATCCCCATTTTTTTGGTGATATTTTATTTGCCTTTCTCATGGGCGTTTTTCGCTGCTGCGTTTGTTTTCTGGCTTGCGTCGATCACAGATATCCTTGATGGTTATCTAGCACGTCGTTTAAATCAGTCAACGCCATTTGGTGCGTTCTTAGATCCGGTTGCAGATAAAGTAATGGTGTGTGCGGCACTGGTTGCTTTATCGAGTCATTATCAAACCTTGTATATGACTATTCCGGCATTAGTGATTATTAGTCGTGAAATTGTTATCTCTGCATTACGTGAATGGATGGCAGAGCAGGGTAAACGTGACAACGTAGCTGTATCAAACATGGGCAAGTTTAAAACTGCGGCACAAATGCTAGCCATTATTGGTTTGATTTGGCAGTTTGATACATGGATGATCTACTTAAGTTATGGTCTTTTATACATTGCAACATTCTTAACGCTTAGTTCTATGTTGCAGTATTTAATAGCAGCATGGTCAGAATTGACCAAAAATTGATCCTAAACGTTTAATTACACACCGTTTTAGATAAAAAATAAGCAAACAGTTCAAAACTAGCATTTTTTATATTGACGCGTTTAATAATCTCTGTAGAATGCGTCCGTGTTGAGAGGGCATAGCCCCCAAGATAAAGAAAGCGGCACTAGCTCAGTTGGTAGAGCGCAACCTTGCCAAGGTTGAGGTCACGAGTTCGAGCCTCGTGTGCCGCTCCAATTATCTAATTTGGCGGAATGGCAGAGTGGCCATGCAGCGGATTGCAAATCCGTCCACCTCGGTTCGACTCCGGGTTCCGCCTCCATTCAACACTCCACGCGCTCTATGAGCAACCCGATGCCCGGGTGGTGGAATTGGTAGACACAAGGGATTTAAAATCCCTCGCTGGTAACAGCGTGCCGGTTCAAGTCCGGCCCCGGGCACCATTTTGTGGTTAACTACAGTACCAAATGTAGTTTTAAAATTATTATTTAACTCTAGAGTTAATATGATGCGGCACTAGCTCAGTTGGTAGAGCGCAACCTTGCCAAGGTTGAGGTCACGAGTTCGAGCCTCGTGTGCCGCTCCATATTAGCTTTATCCACTTGCTTTAAATAGCAAACCCGATGCCCGGGTGGTGGAATTGGTAGACACAAGGGATTTAAAATCCCTCGCTGGTAACAGCGTGCCGGTTCAAGTCCGGCCCCGGGCACCATTTAAACTTAAATAGTTTATTGGATAAAGAAACAAATTTGCGGCACTAGCTCAGTTGGTAGAGCGCAACCTTGCCAAGGTTGAGGTCACGAGTTCGAGCCTCGTGTGCCGCTCCAATTATTTGGAAGCGATAAGGCGGAATGGCAGAGTGGCCATGCAGCGGATTGCAAATCCGTCTACCTCGGTTCGACTCCGGGTTCCGCCTCCATATAATACTCCACATGCTCTTACGAGCGACCCGATGCCCGGGTGGTGGAATTGGTAGACACAAGGGATTTAAAATCCCTCGCTGGTAACAGCGTGCCGGTTCAAGTCCGGCCCCGGGCACCATTTATTTAAAATACCTCTTCTTTATTTCATTTATATTTCTTTTTATAACCTCATCTAACTATTTTTTTATTGCCAAAATAGCTCTATAGTTTCCTTATTCTTTTTAAATCAGCTAATGCGTTTTCAAGCTTTCAGCACTACTGAATTCACTAAATAGGATCAAGGAAAGAGAATGAAGCAATTTCAACGTGGCTTAAATCAGTTCTGGGTAGGCGCAGTGTTTGGGCTTTGCCTAGCGATCTCGTTAGTTCTTATTCCTGTTGCGATTATTATGTCGAACATTAACGACGTTCTGAAAATTCATGAGGTGAGCGTGCTTGTTGATAAAGTATCGACTGTCTTCGATAAATCAGAACAGGCTATTAGTAATGCGAAAGCGGCGCTAACCGATTTTGATAATGACGTGGTGATGGATATGCTTAGTGCTGTACAATCTTATCAGCAACAGACACAGCCACTGTTATCCGTAGAACAAAAACAAGCATTAAAAGATCAAATTAAAGAGCAGCTTGTTACTCAGCTTGAGTCCAAACTTAACGAGCATCAAATTGCATTCATCATGTCAGTCTTTGAAAAGCTAACAAATACAAAAAAGGGAGCACAAACGCTCCCTAAATAAGAATTTACTTAACTAGATTATTTACGCCATGCGCCTTTAGGAATGGTTTGATCTAGCTTTTTGTTTTGCGAAGGATCGAAAGTAGGCAATTTACCTGCTTTACGTTGTGAGTTGTAATCCTTCGCAAGCCAAATAACGACGCCCGATAACATAAACAAAGCGATGACGTTAACAATAGCCATTAATCCCATCGAAATATCGGCAAGGGTCCATACTAATGGTAATTCACCGAGCGCACCAAACATCACCATACCAAGTACCAGTAATCGGAAAATCAACATGCCCGATGCATGGTTATGCTCCAAAAACAATAAATTGGTTTCGGCGTAAGAATAATTTGCAACAATCGAGGTAAATGCAAAAAATAAAATTGCAATCGCAACAAAAGTGGCTCCCCAGCTACCAACATGTTCTTCAAGGGCAGCTTGTGTCAATGCAATACCTGTCACACCTGAATCAGGTATAAGTTGTTGTGATAATAAAATAAGGGCTGCAGTTGCGGTACAAATGATAATAGTATCTACAAATACACCGAGCATTTGCACATAACCTTGTGAGGCAGGGTGCGGTGGGTTAGGTGTTGCCGTTGCTGCTGCATTTGCAGCGCTACCCATACCTGCTTCATTAGAGAATAAGCCACGTTTAATACCCTGGATCATCGCCTGCATAACACCATAACCAATTGCACCTGCGCCTGCTTGCTCGATACCAAAGGCACTATTAATAACATGCATAAATACATTGGGTAATAAATCGTAGTTCATGGCGCATACATAAAGTGCAACTAACAAATAAGCCAGCGCCATAAATGGCACAACCATTTCTGCAAAACGTGAAATAGTTTTTAAGCCTCCGAAAATGATAATACCTGACCCTAATACTAAGCCGATACCTACAACATAGTTTGGAATACCAAACGCAACATCAAATGCAGCAGCAATAGAGTTTGATTGAACAGCATTAAATACCAAGCCAAAAGCTAGAATAAGGCAAAGAGAAAAGATCACGCCCATCCAGCGTTTGCCTAACCCATATTCCATATAATAAGCAGGGCCACCACGGAAGTTACCATCTTCATCGACCGTTTTATATGCCTGGGCAAGCGTACTCTCGGCAAAACTTGTCGCCATACCTATTAAAGCAATAAGCCACATCCAAAAAATTGCACCGGCACCACCTAAATAAAGTGCAACAGCAACCCCCGCCATATTACCTGTTCCAACTCGTGCAGCTAATGAAGTACAAAAAGCTTGGAATGAAGAAATGCCCTCACCAGAACCTTGGCGGCTCTGAAACATCACTTTGATCATATGTGGAAATTGAGTGAATTGGATAAAACCGAGTCGAAGAGTAAAAAATAGCCCCGCAGCTATTAAAAGGTAAACCAGAATGTGACCCCAGAGGAGACCACTTATACTATTTATAATGTCTGTCATTTTTCTTGCCTTGTGAGCGAGTGGAAAATCTGCGGCGCAAGTTACCATAACAAGCGAGGAGAGTTTAGTTATTCTGCTAAAAAACCTCAGTTATCCACAGTCGTTTGTGGGTAACGTGTTTGCATTTGGTGGGTATCTAAATAATTTGAAAATAATCAAAAAAACCTTCAAAAAGTGCTTGCGTTAAAAATCCATCTCCCTATAATGCGCATCCAC
>NZ_PNCP01000058.1:0-38788 GCF_005886115.1 Pseudoalteromonas sp. S4492 | reverse complement strand
TTGTACTGGCTCTTCAGCTTGAACAGGCTCTTCAGCTTGTACAGATACTTCTGCTTGAGCTTGTTTTGCCTTTAACTCAGCTTCATATTCAGCGGCTGCTTGATCAGCAACTGGGATGAATGCTGGTGTATCAGACTTGGCATCACTCGATTTTTCATCTTGCTCTGGACGACGACGGCGTTGACCAGCAGCACGTAAATGACGAGGTGAACGACGAGAGCGAGTGCGAGGCTGTGCTTGTTCTTCATCAGCAGACACTTCTACAGATTCAGCTTGCTCAATAACTTCGGCATCAGCATGCACGTTTACAGGTTCAGCTTTTACTTGTACTTCAGCCGCTGCTTGCTCAGTTTGTTCAGTCTCAAGTTCTACAGTTTCTTTTGCAGGCTTTGCTGGTTTTTCAGCTTTAGGTGCTTGCTCAGCTGTTTCTGCTGTTTGTACTGCATTTGTTTCATCAGCATTTTCGTCTTGTACACGTACTTTCTTGCGTAAGTTACGACGTTGACGACGAACCTTAGGTTTAGTTTCCTTCGGTTGCTCTGATTGAGTTTCTTGAACAGTTTCTTTTGTCGTTTGTTCTACATCATCAGTGCGCTTTTCATTACGCTTTCTGTTGTTAGAATTACGACGACGCTTGTTACGGTTCTCGTTTGTGTCTTTTTGCTCAGGTGCAGAAGTGTTAGTGTTTTCTTCTTTAGCCTGTGTATCTTCAGGACGTTTGTTACGAGAATTACGACGGCGCTGGTTGTTGCTACGACGACGGTTGTCATTGTTGCGACGGTTATTGCTACGTTTTTGCGCTGCTTTTTTCTCTTCTTGTTCTTTCTCTGACTCGTCTTCAGCAGCGCCGAATAACGATTTAAAGAACTTACCAATTGCAGCGAATAAACCACCTTCTGATTTCTTAGCAGCAGGAGCCGCTTGCTCAGCTTTTGGTGCAGCTTGAGGGGCAGGTGTGGTCGGCATTACGACACCCTTAAGAACTGGTTCTTCGCGAACTGGTGCAGAAGGTGCTTTAGCCATTTCAAATGCTTCTGGCTCAGGCGCAATAACTTGCTCGTAGCTGACTGTTTCGATTGTTTCGTCTTTACGCAAGCGCAGAACTTCGTAATGCGGAGTTTCCATATGCTGATTAGGAATGATTACTACATCAACATTATGGCGTTTCTCGATACGTTGAACGCTACGACGCTTTTCGTTTAATAGGTAAGCTGCAACAGCAACAGGTACTTGTGCATTAACTTGTGACGTATTGTCTTTAATTGCTTCTTCTTCGATTAAACGAAGGATAGACAGTGCAATTGATTCGTTAGAACGAATTGTACCTTGACCATTACAACGAGGACATGGGCCTTGGCTTGCTTCACCTAATGATGGGCGTAAGCGTTGGCGTGACATCTCAAGTAGACCAAAGCGCGAAATCTTACCGATTTGAACACGTGCACGGTCTGGGCGCGCAGCGTCTTTTAAACGGTTCTCAACTTCACGTTGATGACGTGGTGGTGTCATATCGATGAAATCGATAACAATAAGACCACCTAAGTCACGTAAACGTAATTGACGGGCAATTTCGTCTGCTGCTTCTAAATTCGTATTAAGTGCTGTTTCTTCGATATCACCGCCTTTAGTGGCTTTAGATGAGTTGATATCGATAGACGTTAACGCTTCAGTTGGGTCAATAACAATTGAACCACCCGATGGCAAGCGAACTTCACGTTGGAAAGCAGACTCAATTTGGCTTTCAATTTGGTAGTGGGTGAATAGTGGTACATCGCCCTGATACAGCTTAACGCGGTTCATGAAGTCTGGACGGAAACGCTCAATGTGCGCTTTCGCTTCTTCAAATACACGTGCTTTATCAATTAAAATTTCACCAATATCGCGACGTAAATAGTCACGAATAGCACGGAAAATAACGTTACTTTCTTGGTGAATTAAGAACGGAGCAGGGCCGCTGTCAGCTGCTTGCTGAATAGCTTGCCAATGCACTAATAGTGCTTTTAAGTCGTACTCTAGCTCTTCAAATGATTTACCAACACCCGCTGTACGAACAATTAAGCCCATGCCTTTAGGTAGTTCTAAACGGCTTAGTGCTTCTTTAAGTTCAGTACGCTCATCACCTTCGATACGGCGAGAAATACCACCGGCACGAGGATTGTTAGGCATAAGTACTAAATAGCTACCTGCAACGCTGATAAAAGTCGTTAACGCAGCGCCTTTTTGGCCACGCTCTTCTTTATCAACTTGCACGATGACTTCTTGGCCTTCTTTGATCACGTCACGAATATTTGGACGACCTTGGAATGTATAGCCTTGTGGGAAGTAGGTGCGAGCTATTTCTTTAAGAGGAAGGAAACCGTGTCTTTCAGCGCCGTAATCAACAAAGGCTGCTTCTAATGACGGTTCGATACGGGTAATTTTACCCTTGTAAATATTTGCTTTTTTTTGTTCGTGACCTGGGCTCTCTATGTCTAAATCATACAGGCGCTGGCCATCAACCAGTGCAACGCGCATTTCTTCTTGCTGCGTCGCATTGATTAGCATACGTTTCATATTGTTACTCTACTAATTCTGTCGCTGACATGACGATATAAACTCGTCTGTTCAGTGGTTTCTGACGGTTATTTTTGTGCAGTCTCACGACTGGTTAAAGTCAAAACCTGAAGTTGTTTCTTACATTGAGCATCACTAAGTGTGGCTGACAATAACATGTTGTCACGTTATTAAATTCATTTGGTGTCAAAACTGCCGCGATGTCTGCGGTTTTAATTTACGAGTTCTGTCCCGAAGTCGACCATGTTCAAATTTTTATTCAATGTCTTGCTACAACAGCTGCTTCTGAATGACGTTGCTACGTCGTCACTATCAGTCAATTTATCTTGTTCAATTGCTTTTTATGTTCATTAATCAACATTCGTGCTCAAATTATTCAGGCAATATATTACGCGCATCGCCGATAATTGAACGCTCGTGTTGGCTGGGTAGTTATAAAAGCTTTGGAAAACTTAGCGCGGATCTGTATGATCGGCAACCCAGAATATGCTTCACGAATGTATTAATGTGATAAAAGCACCGTTGTTACTTGCAAACTTTATGTTCGCGATGGTGATTATCCCACTATTACAACCGCGTTAGCAACTAAATTATTTACTTAAATCAGTGATTAGGCAATGTCAGAAAAAACCGGCTTACAAGTTTCATTTGTTACCATTGGTGAAGACCATCTAGGTCAACGTATTGATAACTTTCTTATTACTCACCTAAAAGGTGTGCCTAAAAGTGCAGTTTATAAAATCCTTCGTAAAGGCGAAGTGCGAGTAAATAAAAAACGCATAAAACCTGTATACAAACTACAACTAAACGATGTGATTCGTATTCCACCAATTAAAGTGGCAGAAAAAGAAGAGTTTGTTCCTAAGCAATTAGATAAAGTGAAACAACTTGAAGAGGCCATTTTATTCGAAGATAAGTATTTGATGGTGATAAATAAGCCCTCAGGTATGGCTGTTCATGGTGGCAGTGGTTTAAGTTATGGCTTAATTGAGGCGCTTCGCGTTCTTCGTCCTGAAGAGCGTAGCTTAGAGCTTGTGCACCGTTTAGACCGCGATACATCGGGTTGTCTGCTCATTTCTAAACGTCGTTCAGTGCTGACTGATTTACATAAGCAGTTACGTGAAAAAACCATGGAGAAAAACTATTGGGCATTAGTCGATGGCCAATGGGATGCTAAAACGAAAAATGTCACCGAAGGACTTCGTAAAAACACCTTAAAATCAGGTGAGCGTGTTGTGAGGGTTGATAACACCGAAGGTAAACCTTCGCACACACGTTTTCGGGTGCTTGAGCGATATGCAGAATGTTCATTAGTGCAAGCATCTCCGGTAACAGGGCGTACACACCAAATTCGCGTACATACACAATGTAAAGGCCATCCAATTGCGTGTGATGATAAATACGGTGTTGCGGAGTTTGATCAATACGTAAACAAGCTGACAGGTTTAAATCGTTTGTTTTTACATGCTCACGATCTACGTTTTATGCACCCTAAAAACGAAACGACTATGCATGTTGAAGCGCCATTAGATAATGCACTTCAAAACTGTATCAAAAAGCTACGTGCTGATAATGAACAAGTTTAAGCTAGTTATTTTTGATTGGGATGGCACAGTGATGGACTCTGTGCCAAAAATTGTTACCTGCTTGCGAAATACTGCGCGAGACTTAGGTATTCCTGTTCCAACAGAGCAACAAGCGAAAGATGTGATAGGTTTGTCGTTAGCAAAAGCGACTGAAGTACTTTTTCCGGCGCATTTACATTTAAATGATGAACTCGTTGCAGGTTACAAAGCACAGTACCGTGAGTTAGATGTTACACCTACACCTTTATTTAAAGATGTAGAATCCGTTTTAAAGAAGTTAAGTGATGCAGGCATGCAATTGGCAGTGGCTACCGGTAAAGGGCGTGAAGGTATCGATAGACTTCTTAATGAGTCAGGCCTTGGGAAGTACTTTTTGAATGTAAAATGTTCAGATGATGCTGAGTCGAAGCCATCTCCAGATATGCTCGAGCAAATTTTACGTGAGCAGGGCATCGCTCAATGCGATGCTGTGATGATTGGTGACAGCCAACTCGATATGGCTATGGCTAATGCTGCAGGAATTGCCTGTATTGGTGTGAGTTTTGGAGCCCATAGTACGGCGCAGCTGCAACAGCATACGCCGTTATGTGTTGTTGATTCGTACCAACATCTATTACAAGTTTTAACTACGCCCCTTGCAGCGTCAACACATCAACACCAAACTCAGCCAGTACTTTAGTTAATGTGATCAGTGGCAGGCCAATCAATGTATTTGGGTCATCGCCACTGAGCTTTTCGAATAAACATATCCCGAGTCCTTCACTTTTAAAGCTGCCTGCACAATTGTAGGGCTGCTCAGCATCGCAATAAGCATTGATCTGCTCAAGGGTAAGTGTTTTAAATGTCACATCAAATGGCACCAAGGTGGTAATCGCTTTATCGCTTTGAATATCAAAGACGCTTAAACCCGTTAAAAAGGTGACCGTGTGGCCACTAAACGAAGATAACTGAGCCACGGCGTTCTCTTTAGTGTGTGGTTTTCCTAATATTGTGTTGTTGAAAACCGCAACCTGATCTGAACCTATTACTAAACCTTCATGAAAGTGCTTAGTAGCTACACGCGCTTTTTGTTCGCTTAATCGCGTTACTAATTGCTCAGGTGTTTCATCAACAAGGGGAGATTCATCAATATCTGGAGAGAAACTTTGAAACGGTAGGTTGAACTTAGTTAATAATTGCTGTCTAAATGGCGAGCTTGACGCTAATATAAGTGTTGGTTTCATAAAAAATTCTGGATGAAAATTGTATTTTGCCAAGGATAAGCCACAATGAATCCGAAAACAAAGCAGAAGATCGTTAAAAACCTACTAAAAATGGTTTTTTACTTTGACTAACTTACTAACTATCTATATGATGCAGCCCCTATGCAAAAGGTGAAAATTCCCATCACTCTTCATCCCAGCAAAGCAGCACAACATCGTTTATCTTATGACGGTATTGTTCCGCTTGAAAAACTTTCTCGTTTAGAGCAAGTTGTGCAGGAGGAAGTAGGTGAAATAGCGGTAAAGATTCATTGCAAAATTGATGAGCAAGGTTTGGTAGTGATAAGTGGTAACTTATCAACACATGTAACTGTTACTTGTCAACGCTGTAATGGTGATTTAGGGTTGGATTTGGATCAAGACTTTGTGTATTCGCCAGTCGGTTTGGATGCAGAGTCAGATCATCTTCCTGCAGGTTACGATGAAGTAGAACTGGACGAAAACGGTGAAATCAACGTATTTGAGTTAATCGAAGACGAATTGATTTTAGCTATTCCAATAGTGCCTACACACAACGAAGCCTCGTGCAGTTATTCATCAGAGCCTAGCAGCTTTGGTAAATTAGCAGCAAAAGATGACAAACCAAATCCATTTGATATTTTGAAACAACTTAAGAAAGATTCTTAGGAGAAGACTAATGGCTGTACAAAAAAGCAAAAAGTCTCGTGCAAGACGCGGCATGCGCCGTTCACACGATGCGATCAGTGGTCCAACTTTAACTGTAGATCAAGTTTCTGGTGAGACTCACCGTCGTCACCACGTAACTGCTGACGGTTACTACAAAGGCGTTAAAGTAATTTCTAACTAAGAGATTGCTATATGCTGACCAATCTAACCATAGCGTTAGATATGATGGGGGGCGATTACGGCCCCCGTTCATCTATCCCCGCTGCCGTGAAAGCGGTCAATGCTAATACCAACTTAAGACTCATCTTATGTGGTAATCAGCAAGTTATCCTGAAAGAACTCGAAGCACTCGATTCTGTTTCTCATCCTCGTTTAATAATTCGCCATTGTAGCGAAGTTGTCACTAACGCGTGTGAGCCTGCTTCTGCTGTTCGTTCTAAAAAAGATTCATCAATGCGAGTTGCCCTCGATTTAGTTAAATCGGGTGAAGCGCAAGCGTGTGTAAGCTCAGGTAATACCGGCGCGTTATTTTTTATGGCGCATTATGTATTAAAGATGCTTCCAGGCGTAAAACGTCCTGCACTTATTTCTGCTGTTCCAACCGAACGTAAAAACCCTGTCTATTTATTAGATTTAGGAGCCAATGTGCACTGTGATGCACAAACTCTTTATCAATTTGGCATTATGGGGTCTGTGGTAGCAGGGCAGGCACTTGGGTGCGATAATCCAAAAGTAAGTTTATTAAATATTGGCTCTGAAGACATCAAAGGGCATGAAGGAATCAAACAAGCTGCACAGTTAATGCAGCAGTGTAAATATCTCAACTACACAGGTTATAGTGAAGGTAGTGATATTTTCAGTGGTAAAGCCGATGTTATAGTGTGCGAAGGATTTGTAGGTAATGTGGCATTGAAAACCTGTGAAGGTATTGCCAAACTCATCATGCATAAACTCACCAAAGCCTTACACAAACATTTCTTATACAAAAGTTTAGCGTTTTTATTACGCCCAGTGATAAAAAAACTCTACAAGCGGGTGAACCCCGACCAGTATAACGGCGCAAGTCTGGTAGGATTGCGCGGTATTGTTGTTAAAAGCCATGGTAATGCCTCTGCGAAGGCGTTTCATGCTGCTATTGATGAAGCCGCGCGGGAAGTCGAACGCCAACTCCCTGAAAAAATCGCTGCGATTTTTGAGCAAACACATCCAACAACAAAGTAGTGCAGCATATCTAAAACTTGTTATGCTGCCTGCTACAGAAAATTTTTTTGTTTAATTATAAGAGCAAAGTATGGCACATAAAATTGCACTCGTATTTCCAGGTCAAGGCTCACAAGCTGTGGGCATGTTATCTGAACTATTAGCTGATTCACAGATTGCTAAAGCAACATTCGCTGAAGCATCTGAAGCTCTTGGCTATGATCTCGCTGCGCTTGTACTAAATGGTCCAGAAGAAGAATTAAATCAAACCCATCGTACACAACCAGCACTTCTTACTGCTAGTGTTGCTATTTACCGTCAATGGTTAGACGCAAACCCTGATGCCGATGTTGTTATGGCTGGTCACAGTTTAGGCGAGTATTCAGCATTAGTTTGTGCTGGCGTTGTAAGCTTAAGCGAAGCAGTTAAACTTGTTGAAAATCGTGGTTTATATATGCAAGAAGCAGTACCTGCGGGTGTTGGTTTTATGGCTGCAATCATCGGCTTAGGTGACGACGAAATTAAAGCAGCCTGTGACGCATCAGCAAATGGTGAAGTTGTTTCACCAGTAAACTACAACTCACCAGGCCAAGTTGTTATTGCTGGCCACAAAGCGGCAGTTGAGCGTGCATCAGAAGCATGTAAAGAAGCTGGTGCTAAACGTGCATTACCACTTGCGGTTAGCGTTCCTTCTCACTGTGAACTAATGAAACCAGCTGCTGAAAAATTAGCTGCTGATTTAGCAACTTTAACATTTAATACACCTAAGTGTGATGTAATCAACAACGTTGATGTAAAAGCTGAGCAATCAAGCGAAGCAATTAAAGATGCATTAGTACGCCAACTTTACAGCCCAGTACGCTGGACTGAAACAGTACAAGCATTGGTTGCACAAGGTATTACACAAAGCTACGAGTTTGGCCCAGGTAAAGTTTTAACGGGTCTTGCTAAACGAATTGATAAAGCAATGGTATGCGCTGCGGTTAGTACGCAAGCTACGATTGATGAAGCGAAATAAGTAGGAATAGAATGACAAATTTATTTTCTCTTGAGGGCAAGGTTGTCCTAATCACTGGTGCAAGCCGTGGTATTGGTAAAGCGATTGCAAACACGCTAGTTGCACAAGGTGCAAAAGTAGCGGGTACTGCAACAAGTGAATCTGGTGCTGCTAAAATCAGTGAATATTTAGGTGATAACGGTAAAGGTTATGCTCTTAACGTAACCGATCCTGAGTCGATTGAGACGACACTTGCTGCGATCAAGGCTGATTTAGGCGATATCGACGTATTAGTTAACAATGCGGGTATCACTCGCGATAACCTATTAATGCGTATGAAAGACGGTGAGTGGGATGACATCATCGACACTAACTTAAGTTCAATTTTCCGTTTATCTAAGGCTGTATTACGACCTATGATGAAAAAGAAAAATGGCCGTATCATTAATATTGGTTCTGTAGTGGGCACTATGGGTAATGCGGGTCAAGCTAACTATGCTGCTGCGAAAGCGGGTGTAATTGGTTTTACTAAGTCATTAGCTCGCGAAGTTGCTTCACGTGGCATCACAGTGAACGTAGTTGCACCGGGTTTTATTCAAACCGATATGACCGATGAGCTGACTGATGAGCAAAAAGCGGCTACGCTTGCAAATGTACCAGCAGGACGTTTAGGTCAACCTGAAGAAATCGCTGCTGCAGTATGTTATTTAGCATCTGACGCTGCTGCGTATGTATCAGGCGAAACATTGCACGTAAATGGCGCGATGTACATGGTTTAATGAAAGTTGGCAAAAATTTGCTAACGAAAGATTATCGAAAATTGTTGAAATTTTTGTGATCTTGCTTTAAACATACTTGAATTCGCTATGAAAATAAGCGATAAATGAACAAATACTATTCGAGAGGTTTGACCAGATAAGTAATTATCAGCAAATCCTTGAATCACAGAATTATGCGGCGTAAACTACGCCGCAATCTGAAAATAACGCATTGGCGTTTTTAATAAAGGAAAGAAGAATGAGCGACATCCAAGAACGCGTAAAGAAAATTATCATTGAGCAACTAGGTGTTAAAGAAGAAGAAGTAAAACATGAAGCTTCTTTCGTTGACGACTTAGGTGCTGATTCACTTGACACTGTAGAACTAGTAATGGCTCTTGAAGAAGAGTTCGACACTGAGATCCCAGACGAAGAAGCTGAAAAGATCACTACAGTTCAAGCTGCAATCGATTACGTTACAGCTCACGCTGAGTAATTTTACGCATTTTGATTTTAAGGGCAGCATCAAGCTGCCCTTAGTCTATCTATAGAATGATACTAATAAATTTGGTATACACCCCACCTAAAATAATTTCCTTATTGGAGGCAACCCGTGGCTAAACGTCGAGTCGTCGTAACTGGCTTAGGAATGTTGACACCGCTAGGTAATGATGTTGAATCTACTTGGCAAGGTTTGTTAAACGGTAAAAGTGGTATTCAAACTATCACGCATTTCGATACCTCAAGTTTCGGCACCAAATTCGCAGGTTTGCTGAATGACTTTGATGCATCAGCTTACATGTCACCGAAAGATGCAAAGAAAATGGATTTGTTTATCCAATATGGCATTGCAGCGGGTGTACAAGCACTACAAGATTCTGGTCTAGAGATCACTGAAGAAAACGCCACTCGTGTTGGTGTAGCAGTGGGTTCTGGCATCGGTGGTTTAACTTTAATTGAAGAAAACCACATCAAACTATTAAACAGCGGCCCGCGTAAGCTTTCTCCGTTCTACGTGCCTTCGACCATTATCAATATGATTTCTGGTCATTTATCGATTATGCACGGTTTACGTGGCCCTAATATTTCAATCGTTACAGCCTGTACTACAGGTCTACATAACATTGGTCATGCTGCACGTATGATTGCATACGGCGATGCAGATGCAATGGTAGCCGGTGGTGCTGAAAAAGCATCGACACCAATAGGTATGGGTGGTTTTAATGCAGCACGTGCATTATCAACTCGTAACGACGATCCACAAGCAGCATCTCGTCCTTGGGATAAAGACCGTGACGGTTTTGTTCTTGCTGATGGTGCAGGTGTTATCGTACTTGAAGAGTATGAGCATGCTAAAGCACGTGGTGCGAAAATCTACGCTGAACTTGTTGGTTTTGGTATGAGTGGTGATGCATATCACATGACGTCTCCACCTGAAGACGGTGCTGGCGCAGCACTGGCGATGGAAAATGCCTTAAACGATGCACAAGTTAATGCAGACCAAGTTGGCTACATTAATGCTCACGGTACATCGACTAATGCAGGCGATAAAGCCGAAACATCCGCTGTTAAAACTATTTTTGGTGATGCAGCGAAAGATGTGATGGTAAGTTCATCTAAATCAATGATGGGTCACTTGTTAGGGGCAGCAGGCTCGGTAGAGTCAATAATTACTATCTTGTCACTTGTTGACCAGAAAGTAAGCCCTACAATCAACCTTGATAACCCAGATGAAGGCTGTGATTTAGACTATGTACCGCACACTGCACGTGACGCTAAATTGGATTACGCACTATGTAATTCATTTGGTTTTGGTGGTACTAATGGCTCGTTGCTATTTAAAAAGGTATAATTCTTTTTAACAACGGACTAAAAAGAAGAGCCCAGTTGTTTAACTGGGCTTTTTTGTATGAGTAAATTAAAACAAACAATAACAATAACCACACCAGATACCACAATAAGCACGCAAGATCGTGGCTTAAATTATGGTGACGGCTTTTTTACCACAGCCTCTGTGGTGAATTCTGTCGTTGAGCACTGGGATTTACACAAAGCGCGTTTAGAAGAATGCGCGCAAAGACTATTTTTCCCCGAATTAGATTTAAGCGCAATTGAGCGTGAAGTTAACCACGCAATCACTGATACACAAACCGGTATTTTAAAAATACTTATCACCCGTGGTGCAGGTGGGCGTGGTTATGGCTTACCAGATACACCAAGTATCCAAGTGTTGATCAGTATCATGCCTGCAGTTTCACACTATAAAAGTTGGCAACAGCAGGGTGTAAACCTAGCGGTCAGCGACGTGAAACTTGCACATCAACCTTTACTTGCAGGCTTAAAAACATTGAACCGTTTAGAGCAAGTGCTTATCAAAAAGCAAATGAGCAGCCTTGAATGTGATGACGTTGTTGTACTTGATTATGATAACAATGTGATCGAGTGCTCTGCTGCAAATTTATTTGCCATTCAAAACGGTAATATTGTTTCTCCCAAGTTAGACCGCTGTGGTATCACTGGGGTTTATCTCAGCGCTTTATGTGATAAGTTAGCCATTGAGTTTAAAGCAATCCAACTAGATGAGCTTTTAGCTATGGATGCCGTATTTATGTGTAATAGTTTAATGGGCGTAGTGCCCGTTGCACGGATTGCTAATACGCAGTTTGATATTGAACGCAGTAAAGCGCTATTAGCGGCGCAGTTTGCCAAGGAGAGTGTGTGATAAAAGTCATTGTTAGCGTGCTGTTATTAGCATTGCTATGTTGTGGAATTGGCTATCAACAACTTCAATCGGCATTAAAAATGCCATTAAAAGTTGAAAACAGTACTTTATTCAAAGTAGAACGTGGCACCGGCTTTAATCAGCTTTGTCAAGCATGGCAAGCAAAGCAGTGGCTCGATAGCTGCTTTAAATTTCAGATACTCGCTAAATTAGACCCTACGCTTACCGATTTAAAAGCGGGTCTTTATGAACTTGATACGAGCGCTGTGATTGATAATATTCGCCGTATCAATCAAGGTGCACAAGTAAGCTTTAGCTTTACAATTATTGAAGGTCAGCCACTTCGTGACGTTGTTGCTAATATCCAAAAACAAGCACATTTAACACAAGACTTACAGACAGAAAATTTAGCGACGCAGATAAGTAGCACACAAGAAAATTTAGAAGGCTGGTTGTTCCCTGACACCTATCACTACCATAGTGAAGATACAGCCAGCGGCGTATTAAAACGCGCATACAACAAAATGCAGCAGGAATTAGACGCTGCATGGCAAACTAGAGCACCCGATTTAGTATTAAGTTCACCGTATGAAGCGTTAATATTGGCATCAATTATTGAAAAAGAAACGGGCCTTGCTTCTGAGCGACCATTAATTTCTGCAGTATTTACCAATCGTTTAAAAACCAATATGCGATTACAAACCGATCCAACGGTTATTTATGGCATTGGTGCTGATTTTGATGGTGATATAAAACGAAAAGATTTAACAACCTATACACCGTATAACACGTATAAGATAAAAGGCTTGCCGCCAACACCCATTGCCATGCCTTCTAAAGCAGCGATTTTGGCCGCGGTTAATCCACCTGAATCTGAGTATGTGTATTTTGTTGCGAAAGGGGATGGCAGCCATCAATTTTCGAAAACATTACAAGAACATAATCGTGCGGTAAAGCAGTACCAATTAAACTAACAACCAGAATTGAGTCATATGACAGCGAAATTTATAGTGATTGAAGGCCTAGAAGGGGCCGGAAAATCAACGGCCATTGCCGTATGCCAAGCTTATTTAGAAAATAAACAAGTCGATTTTATTAATGTACGTGAGCCAGGTGGCACAGCCATGGCTGAAGAGCTGCGTAATATCGTTAAACAGGCTCACCAAGAAACAGTGACGGGTGAAACTGAGCTATTAATTATGTATGCAGCACGCTCACAATTGGTTGCTAATGTTATTAATCCCGCACTTGAAAAGGGTACCTGGGTTTTAGGTGATCGTCATGATCTTTCATCTCAAGCATATCAAGGTGGTGGTCGTGGTATTGAACAGACTAAACTCTCTTTTTTAGCTGATATGGTGCTAAATGGTTTAAAACCTGATTTAACCATTTATTTAGACATTGACCCAGCTGTGGGCCTTGCCCGTGCAAAAGGACGTGGTGAACTTGATCGTATCGAACAAGAAGCATTAGGCTTTTTTGAGCGCACTCGCGCACGTTACCTCGAGATAGCTAAAACTGATAGTAGTATCAAAACAGTGGATGCAAACCAAACTATGCCTGAAGTACATGCGGCAATAACAACTGTGCTTGATAACTTTTTTGCAGGTTTAAATTAATATGCCTTTGCCATGGCTTGAAGGGCTTAATCAGCAACTTGCGCAAAGTTTTGCACAGCAACGCTTTCATCATGCACAGCTATTTAATGGTGATAAAGGTGTTGGCAAGCAACGTTTAGTCGATTCGCTCGCTGATGGGCTACTTTGTGCGTCACCTGTAAACTTAAAAGCCTGTGGCAATTGTAAAAGCTGCCAACTAAATCAAGCGGGTACTCACCCAGATAAACGCGTTGTAAAGGTAGAAGGCCAAACAATAGGCGTGGATGAAATTCGTGAGATCAGTGATTTTATCAATCATTCAGCGGCGCAAAATGGTAACAAAGTGGTGGTACTTGAACAGTGTCATAAAATGACCACTGCGGCAGCAAATGCATTATTAAAAACACTCGAAGAACCAAGTTTACGCCGTTATCTATTGTTAACGTGTGAGCAAACCGCACTATTACCAGCAACAATATTAAGTCGCTGCGCCGTACACGAAATAAAAGTTAACCCAGAATATACAACACAATGGTTAGCATCATTAAACATTGCTAATTATTCATGGTTGGATTTATTTGCTAGACAGCCACTGCTAGTTGAGCAGTGGCAAAATGACAATCAACTTGAAGCTGTCGATTCCCTTTATAAATTTGCAACTGAGATAAAAGACAGCCATAATTTCAGTGCGTTAGTCGACATACTAAATAAAGATCACAGCTTGGTTAATGTATTTGCTTTGTTTTTAACGGAGCATCTTAAGGCGCAATTGGTTTTAGGAATGGACTTTTTCAATTATCAGAAAGCACAATCTGCAATTTCAGAGTTTCTTTATAACAGTTCACATGTGCTTGGTTTAAATTTGGAACTTGCCATTTCACAATTAGCGTTTACTTTACGTGAAAGCCAAAATTAGGATAAATCGTGCAAGAATTATTAGTAGATATTGAAGACTTAGAAGAATTATATCGCTGTTATATGCCTTATTTAAAAAATGGTGGGTTATTTGTTCGCACTAATATGCGCTTTGAGATGGGGCATTCATTGGCTCTAAAAGTTACCTTACCCGATGCGTTAGAAGATGATGTAGTAACAGGTAAAGTTGCTTGGATCACACCACAAGGTGCACAAAGCTCAAATCCACCAGGAGTGGGTGTTAATTTTATCGATGATAAAACCAATTTAAATGTGAAAATCGAAAAACTACTCGGTACTATGTTAAACTCAGGCAATCCGACCTATACCATGTAAAAAAGTAGTACCATGATTGTAGATTCTCATTGTCATTTAGACAGGCTTGATTTCGATAAACTCGACCTTAATTTAGACCAAGTACTTGAAAACGCTCGCGCTAAAAAAGTTGAACACTTTTTATGTGTGAGTGTAACCTTAGATCAATTCCCATCTATGCTGGATAAAATTAAACACTATCCAGATGTTTCTGCATCATGCGGTGTGCACCCACTTGATCAAAAAGACGCACTCGATAAGCAAAAGCTTATTTCACTTGCAAGCCACGACAAAGTGGTTGCGATTGGTGAAACAGGTCTCGATTACTATTACTCAAAAGACACCCATATTGTTCAGCAAGAAAGTTTCGTGGGTCATATCGAGGTTGCAAATGAGCTTAAAAAACCGCTAATTATTCATACTCGAGACGCTAGAGAAGACACCATCAACTTAATGCGTGCTCACAATGCTGAAAATTGTGGTGGTGTATTGCATTGCTTTACAGAAAACTGGGATATGGCCAAAAAAGCCATTGATATGGGCTTTTATATTTCGATTTCGGGCATTGTTACGTTTAAAAATGCCGTAGAGTTAAAAGACGTTGTTAAGCAAATTCCGCTAGATCGCTTATTGATCGAAACAGATTCACCGTATTTAGCACCTGTGCCATATCGTGGTAAAACAAATCAACCAGCCTATGTTGAAGATGTCGCTTACTACATCGCTGAGTTAAAAGGGCTTACTTTTAACGAGTTAGCTGAAGCAACAACTAACAACTTTTATTCGTTGTTCAATCAAGCTAAAAGGGCGTAATAGTGCACGGCGTATCGAATTTACCTCAGTTAGTAATGGGGCCAATGGTACGCCGAGCAGATGCAGGGCGAGTGTGCTTTCAATTTGTCACAACTGTGCCTTGCCACTACCGAATTGAGTTTAGCGGTGTTGAGACTTTCTCTAACTTAGAGTCAATCCAATTAGGGCAACAGCTTTACTTAAATTTCATCAATGTCATGCCTGTCAGTGGCCAGTTTGCAGTTGACTCACTGATCTATTATTCGTTACATGATGAAGATAAAAGCCTTGATTTGTCGTCTTTTTGCTATGAACGTGCAGAATCTCCAGCATTTGTGATCCCAAATCGACTCGATAGAATTCTGCATGGCTCGTGTCGTAACCCTCATCACCCCGCAAAAGACAGCCTTGTTGCTGCAGACAATTGGCAAAATGATCAGCGCCAATCTCTTAATGCAGGCGCTGACTTATTATTGTTGTCTGGCGATCAAATATATGCGGATGATGTCGCAGGACCTATGTTGCTCGCGATTGAAAAAGTGATTAGTCTATTTGGTGTGTTTCAAGAGCCAGCGCTTGATTTAGATTTACCAGAAGAGTTTGAGCAGCAACTTTATCAGCGCCATTTACACTTACCCAAAGTGCCTTGGCAGAAACGAAGCAAATTTGGTGTTGGTTATTGGCTTAAAAAAGATGAGCCGCACTTCTCAAGCTTAAAAGCTGAAAACCACTTAATCCATTTTCAAGAATTTATAGCGCTTTATTTATTAAACTTCAGCGCGGTTACTTGGCAGCTAATTGAGTTCGAATCAATTGAATGCCCAGCATTAGCCCCTAAATACGCTAATCTATTTAAACTTGAAAAAGATGCACTGCTTGGTTTTGCAAAGGGTCTTCACAGTGTTGAAAGGTTATTCGCCAATGTGTCGACATTAATGATGTTTGACGATCATGATGTCACCGATGATTGGAATTTAACCGCAGGCTGGGAGCAAGCTATTTATCAGCACCCAGCTAGCCGTCGTATTGTAAATAATGGCCTGATTAGTTATTGGTTAATGCAAGGAATTGGTAATGATGCAGGTGATAATTCCCTGTCTTTATTAGCCAGTTTTAAACAAAGCCTGCAACAACAGAGCTGGCATTTTAACGACTTTGATAAACTAATACTCAATTTTAACCATTGGCATTATGAGCTTAATACCATCCCCAAAGTTGTGGTACTTGATACCCGAACCCATCGCTGGCGTAATGAGCAAAACTTCAATGAACCATCTGGCTTACTTGATTGGGAAAGGCTCACCGAATTAGAAGAAAGCTTATTGTCTCACGATAAAGTGATTATCGTATCTCCAGCACCGGTGTTTGGTGTTAAATCGATTGAAGCAATCCAAGCGATTTTTAATTTTTGCGGTCAACCCTTGTTGGTTGATGTGGAAAACTGGATGGCACATGAAGGTTCTGCTAAAAAACTGCTAGATACTTTTCGCCGTGAAGATACACCAAAAGAAACCTTGATCCTCTCTGGTGATGTTCATTATTCATTTTGTTTTTCAGTGCAAAAGCGCTTTGGTAAACATAAAAACCGAATTTGGCAGTTGACTGCCAGTGGTATTAAAAATGAGTTCCCACGCAAACTTATTAATGTACTCGATAAGCTCGACTCAATTTTATATGCCCCGAAAAGCCCACTTAACTTTTTCACTAAGCGTTGGCAAATGGAAGTTGATAAACACCAAACCATAGGCGAAGGACAAAAGTATTTAGTCAGTAATGCGGCTATCAGCTTAATTGAGCTCAATGACGGTTTACTCGCTAAATATGAACTTATTCACGCTGATAACCAAATAACTGAATTCGATTTAAACGATAATTAATCGAATGCTTTACGATTCGCCTCAACGTAGTCAGCAACATTACTTACCGTATCTAACCAAAAGCCATTTTTAGGATCTTGTAGATAAACAACGAGCTGTTCGAGTACATCGCTGCCGGTGGTGTACTGATCTCGCTTACCAATATCGTGGCCTGCCAGAATGATCCAACTATTGTTGGTTCGGTGTTGCTCTATGGTTTTTTTAATCTCTTCGAAAGTCAGCCCATCAATAGGTAAACTGGTTAACTGCGAAAAATCTGTAAAATTAGGATTATTCGCCGTTTCGTCTAGCCAAGTTCGACCGGTTTTAAAGTGTTTAGCTATTACCGGCACATAACTTTTTGTATTAGCACCACGTCCAACAAAGGTGTTACCGCAAGGGTAGGCAAAAGCGGTTGGTGTCACATTGAGTGTGGCTTTTATATAGTCTTGCCCCTTTAGGATATCTTGCTCCATTTCTTTTAGAGTAAATTGTTCAAGCGAAACCCCAAGTTCACGTAGCCATTCAAAGTTGCCTGTACATAAATGGCTTGGTGTATGATTAGCAATTTCGTGACCTGTTTTTACTGCCATTTGCCACTTTTCAACACGTTCTTTTACATTAAAAGGGGATACATAAAATGTCGCTTTTACTTGGTACTTGTTTAAAAGCGCTAAACCGGTATCAACTTGGCTATGTCTTGCATCATCAAAAGTGATACTGACAGCATTTTTAGCCTTATTAGGGTAGTCAAAGCCTAGGTAGTCACTGCTTTTTGCCAGAGTTTGGCAGCTTATTAAAAATGGTAGTACGACGCACAAGGGTTTAAGCATAATCAATCCTTTATCATTGTTTTTACAATGAAATCAAAAAGGCTAATGCTTTGCTATGCGACTTTTGAATAAAAAAACGCCCAGAACGAATCCGCATTGTTCTGGGCTTAGGGGGTGGCTCGTGTGAGCCTGCGCTAACTATAAAAAAACACCTTCTAAATTCAGTAGGGAGAAGTAGAAAGTACTTTTAAGTGTAGTTAATCAGCAGGAAATTGCACGGTAAATGTACAAATTTTATACTAGTTTAAAATCAGTCTGTTACAGCTTTTTACCTAAATTAGCGCCTTATTTATACAGTCTTTATGCGCAACTTATACCCAAGTTATCAACTGGGTATTTTGGACTAAATCGCGAGGTAAAGAGTTCTTAATTTTATTCTTTTGCCACTTACCTAGGCCTACCGGACAACCACATAACATTAACACTACTTCACCATTATCTTGCGTTGGTTTTTCGAGCCTAATATCTTTACCGTTAAAGTAATCGTTTGCTTGGCAAGCAGACATCTCAAAGGTATTTTTATCGCAATCTTGGCCAAAGACAGTGGCATACTCGTGAGTTAATCGAACACCACCTTTGTGGATCACACCAAGTTGAATACCTAAACGTGAGTATTTAATTTTATCTTGCAGTTCATCAAAGCCATCTGGAAACAACCAAAGCTCTTTATCACGCTGCATTAAGGTGCCTTTGAGCGATTTTAGACCGAACTGTTTTTTAATTGTTTGCATAAACGCTTGGCTTTGCTTTTTATCAAACTCAGCAAACGGAAATGCGCCTTTTTTAACTTTTTGATTTGGGTTATCGCTTGACGCTATTTTTTTAAATTTAGCAATGAAGAAACCTTCACTGTCGTAAGTTTGCGGCCAAACATGTAAATAACCTTCGCTGGTTGTCGCTTTGTCTGCGCCATCAAACAGGGTATCGAGCGATTGTACTTCGATGCAATTCGGAAACTCTGCTAATAGATACTCACAAACTTGTTGGTTTTCAAGGGGTGTTAAAGTACAGGTCGAATAAACTAATGTACCGCCAGGCTTTAGGGCATAAAAGGCACTTTTGATAAGGGCTTTTTGCACAGCAGCAATATCAATATTAGATTCGATTGACCAATTCTTTAGGGCGTCTGCATCTTTACGAACCGTGCCTTCACCTGAACACGGGGCATCTAGCAAAATACTGTCGAAGCACTCATACATGTAATCCCCAAAGATCACTCCGTCAAAATGTGATAATGCACAATTACCTACGCCCATACGTTTAAGGGTTGCTGCTAATACTTTTAGGCGTGACGATGAAAACTCATTGGCCACTAACACGCCACTATTATCCATCATGGCGGCGATTTGTGATGTTTTTGAACCTGGTGCCGATGCCATATCAAGTACCGCGTCGCTTTGCTTAACTTCGGCTCTCAGTGCTACCGGCGGTAACATTGAGCTGGCTTCTTGCACATACATAGCACCACTTAAGTGTAAATCGGTATTACCGATTGCAAGGGCGGCTTCTTCGTCGCTAGGACGTGTTAGCCAGAATCCTTCTTCACACCATGGAATTGCTGTTAATTCCCATCCTTTTTTGGCGCATTGACGCTGAAATTCAGCGACTGACATTTTTAAAGTATTTACGCGAACAGATCGTCTCAGTGGGCGACGACAGGCTGCAATAAAGTCGTCTAATGATAAATGTTCAGGAAGGTAGCTTTTTACATCATCAATAAATGAGTCAGGAATATATGTATTAGCGTCCACTAAATGGCTCTCACATCACGTAATAATAGCTGGATCATACCATTTATAGCGCTATCGGGGGATATTTTTAGCTTTTTAAGAGTGAGATTGAAGTGTCGACATATTACCAATATAAATGTTCTTTATAGCCATTATTTTTGATAAATATCATTTTATGTCGACATTTCGCTGGTTTTTTAGTCTGTTTTTCCGATCTCAAGGTTGACACATGCAATGATAGGGCGCATAGTGAACTCACAAATTGTCGACAATCTTAATTTAGTACTTTGATAGACCTATTTATGACAGAGCAAAAAGCCAACGATAACTACAACGATATCACGATAACAACTGCATCAGACCAAGTGTTTGTCGACATGCGTCGTGAAATTGTACAAGGCACCATTGAGCAGGGCAGCAAAATTTCTGAGCCAGAACTTGCTAAACGCTATGGTGTAAGCCGTGCCACCTTACGTGAGGCACTAAATCGTTTAGAGAGCTGTTATTTGGTCGAGCGTAAAGCGAATGTCGGTTGTCGTGTTGTTGCGCTAACCGCCGAGCGTTTAATCGAAGTCTATCAGGTTCGTAGTGCCCTAGAAGGGCTGGCTTGTCGGTTAGCTGCCGACAACATGGAACCTGAAGAAGTGCAGGGTTTAAAACAGTTATTGAACCAGCACTTACAAACACAGCGTGTAAAAGAAGGTGAATCATACTACCAAGAAGCGGGCGACCTTGATTTTCATTATCGCATTATTAAAGGGTCGAAAAACGCACACTTAATTCATCTTTTATGTAATGAGTTGTACCAGTTAATTCGTATGTACCGTGTACAAATGGGGATGGTTGGGCCGCGTGTATCAAAAGCGTTTGATGAACACTTAGCTATTATTAATGCCATTGAAAACCATGACGGTGAATTAGCCGAAATGCTTATGAAGCGCCATATTAGTGCGTCTCAGGCAAATATTCAGACGAAGTTTGACTTACTCGCAGCAAAAAATCAGTAGCGCCGTAGTTAAACAGTCACAATTTAGATTTAAAAAATAGAGTCAGCCAAAGAGCTGAAACCGTTCAAAGATAGGAGTTATCAAATGTCAGCAGGATTAAAGTTCAAACAGGCAATTGCCAACAACAAGCCATTACAAGTGGTTGGCACCGTCAACGCGTACTGCGCAATGATGGCAGAGAAAACCGGTCACCAAGCACTTTACCTCTCAGGTGCGGGTGTTGCTAACGCATCATACGGCATGCCAGATTTAGGTATGACTAGCCTAGATAACGTACTTGAAGATATTCGTCGAATCACCAGCGCTACCGACTTACCGCTTCTTGTTGATGCTGACACAGGGTGGGGCGGTGCATTTAATATTGCTCGTACGGTTAAAGAAATGACCAAAGCAGGTGCTGCGGGCTTCCATATTGAAGACCAAGTAGCACAAAAACGTTGTGGTCACCGTCCGAATAAAGAAATCGTGTCTAAAGATGAAATGGTTGACCGTATTAAAGCAGCGGTTGATGCCAAAACAGACAGTGATTTTTACATTATGGCGCGTACTGATGCATTCCAAAAAGAAGGCTTAAATGCAGCTATTGACCGCGCAGCAGCGTGTGTTGAAGCTGGCGCAGACGCTATCTTTGCAGAAGCGGTACATGATTTAGCAGATTACCAAGCGTTTGCTAAAGCGTTAAATGTGCCGATTCTTGCGAACATCACCGAATTTGGCCAAACACCGCTTTATACAACTGAGCAATTAAGCGAAGTAGGTGTTGAAATTGTACTTTACCCACTCAGTGCATTTAGAGCGATGAACAAAGCAGCACTTAATGTGTATTCGTCTATTCTTAGCGAAGGCTCGCAGCAAAGCCAATTAGACAATATGCAAACCCGTGCGGAATTATATGAGTTTTTAGATTATCACTCATATGAAAACACACTCGATAACCTTTTCTCAGCTAAAAAATCATAACGACAACATATAAGGAGAACACTCATGGTAGATAAAGCATTAGGCGGCGCAGGTTTACGTGGTCAAGTAGCAGGTGAAACAGCACTGTGTACAGTAGGTAAATCAGGTTCAGGTTTAACTTATTGTGGTTATGATATTAGTGAATTAGCAGATAAAGCACAGTTTGAAGAAGTGTCATTTTTACTGTCGCGCGGTGAATTACCAACAGAGTCTGAGCTGACTGAATATAAAGCAAAGCTAAAATCACTACGTGGTTTACCAGATGCACTTAAAACAGTGCTTGAAAACATTCCTAAAGACGCGCATCCAATGGATGTAATGCGTACGGGTTGTTCTATGCTAGGTAACCTAGAAATGGAGCAAGACTTCTCAGAAGCGAATGATGCGATTGACCGCATGGTTGCTGTATTCCCAAGCATTATTTGTTATTGGTATCGCTTTAGCCATGACGGCGTTCGCATCGATACTGAAACTGATGATGATTCGGTAGGTGCACACTTCTTACGTTTATTACATGACGAAGCACCATCAGCACTGTTTGAGCAAGTAATGAATGTGTCTTTAATTCTTTATGCAGAGCATGAGTTTAATGCATCAACATTCACTGCGCGTGTGTGTGCATCAACATTGTCTGATATTCACTCTTGTGTAACGGGTGCGATTGGTAGTTTACGTGGTCCATTGCATGGCGGTGCAAACGAAGCCGCTATGGATATGATTGAAGGCTTCACAAGTGCAGACCAAGCTGAAGATGCGCTGATGGGCATGCTTGCGCGTAAAGACAAGATCATGGGCTTTGGTCATGCCATTTACCGTGAATCAGATCCACGTAATGTGATCATCAAAAAGTGGTCAGAAAAACTGGCAGCAGAAGTGGGTGATGATGTGCTTTATCCAGTGTCTGTTCGCTGTGAAGAAGTTATGTGGCGTGAAAAGAAATTATTCTGTAATGCTGATTTCTTCCATGCATCTGCGTATCACTTCATGGGTATTCCAACTAAGTTATTCACGCCAATTTTCGTGATGAGCCGTGTCACAGGTTGGACAGCACACGTGAAAGAGCAACGTGCTAATAACCGTATTATTCGCCCAAGTGCAGATTATACGGGTCCAGAAGCGCGTAGCTATACGCCAATTTCTGAGCGTTAATCGTTAATTAAATCAGTGATAGGGGTAGCTTAGCTGCCCCTTTATGAAGGGGCGAAATAAATACAAAAACAATCAGTCCACCTTTGTTCACCGTCAACAAGTACAAGTAGAATCATCATGAATACAAACTTTAGAAAACCATTAGCAGGCACCGGCGTCGATTACTTTGATACGCGCGCTGCTGTTGATGCAATTAAACCAGGCAGCTATGCCACACTTCCTTACACATCGCGAGTACTTGCCGAAAACTTAGTTCGTCGCTGTGACCCTGAAATGCTAAATGATGCACTGTCGCAATTGATTGACCGTAAGCGTGATTTAGATTTTCCATGGTTTCCTGCGCGCGTTGTGTGTCACGACATCTTAGGTCAAACAGCACTAGTTGATTTAGCAGGCCTGCGTGATGCCATAGCTGCAAAAGGCGGCGATCCTGCAAAAGTGAACCCTGTGGTACCAACACAGTTAATTGTTGACCATTCATTAGCGGTTGAACACGCAGGTTTTGAACCTGACGCATTTGAAAAAAACCGTGCTATTGAAGACCGTCGTAACGATGACCGATTCCACTTTATTAATTGGACGAAAACAGCATTTAAAAATATTGATGTGATCCCGCCGGGTAACGGCATTATGCATCAAATCAATTTAGAGAAAATGTCACCTGTGATCCAAAAACGTGATGGCGTGGCATTCCCAGATACATTAGTTGGTACAGATAGCCACACACCTATGGTCGATGCGCTAGGTGTTATTGCTGTCGGTGTAGGTGGTCTTGAAGCTGAAAGTGTGATGCTTGGCCGTGCATCTTACATGCGTTTACCAGATATTGTGGGTGTCGAGCTCAAAGGCAAGCCACAACCGGGTATTACTGCAACCGATATCGTACTAGCTATCACCGAATTTTTACGTAATGAAAGAGTTGTGTCGACCTACCTTGAATTTTATGGTGAAGGTGCCGATGCACTTACTTTAGGCGATAGAGCAACTATCTCTAATATGACGCCAGAGTTTGGCGCAACAGCTGCGATGTTCTACATCGATGACAACACACTTGATTACCTACGTTTAACTGGCCGTGAAGAAGAGCAAGTTCAACTCGTCGAAACTTACGCTAAAGAGACTGGCCTTTGGAGTGACAGTCTTAAAACGGCTGAGTATGAGCGTGTGTTAACCTTTGATCTATCGTCAGTTGGTCGCAATATTGCGGGCCCTTCAAATCCACATCGCCGTGTTGCAACAAGCGAACTTGATAAAGCAGGTATCACTGGCGTCGTTGAGAATGAAGAAGGCTTAATGCCAGATGGTGCCTGTATCATTGCTGCAATCACAAGTTGTACGAATACTAGTAATCCACGCAATGTTATTGCCGCAGGTTTACTTGCGCGTAATGCTAACGCTAAAGGGTTAACTCGTAAGCCATGGGTTAAAACATCACTGGCACCGGGTTCTAAAGCGGTTAAGTCTTACTTAGAAGAAGCCAATTTATTACCTGAACTTGAACAACTTGGCTTTGGTATCGTTGCCTTTGCGTGTACAACTTGTAACGGCATGAGTGGTGCGCTTGATCCTAAAATTCAGCAAGAAGTGATTGACCGCGACCTATACGCAACCGCTGTACTTTCGGGTAACCGTAACTTCGATGGTCGTATTCATCCTTATGCAAAACAAGCATTCTTAGCTTCACCGCCACTGGTTGTTGCTTATGCTATCGCCGGTACTATTCGTTTTGATATCGAAAAAGATATATTAGGGCATGATCAACAAGGCAACGAAATTCGCCTTATGGATTTATGGCCAACAGATGAAGAAATTGATGCAGTGATCAAACAAAGTGTTAAACCTGAACAATTTAAAAAGGTTTACGAGCCAATGTTTGATTTAAGTGTAGATTACGGTGAAGACAACGATCCGCTTTACCAATGGCGTCCACAAAGTACTTATATTCGTCGTCCTCCTTATTGGGAAGGCGCATTAGCAGGTGAGCGTACATTAAGCGGAATGCGTGCATTAGCCGTATTGGGTGACAACATCACTACTGACCACTTATCACCTTCGAATGCGATTTTAGCGTCAAGTGCTGCTGGTGAGTACCTCGCTAAAATGGGTCTACCGGAAGAAGATTTTAACTCGTATGCTACTCACCGAGGCGACCATTTAACAGCACAGCGTGCAACATTCGCTAACCCTAAGTTACTGAATGAAATGGTTAAAGAAAATGGTGAAGTGAAGCAAGGTTCATATGCTCGCATTGAACCAGAAGGCAAAGTGACGCGTATGTGGGAAGCTATCGAAACCTACATGCAGCGCAAACAACCGCTTATCATTGTGGCAGGTGCAGATTATGGCCAAGGCTCATCACGTGACTGGGCAGCTAAGGGGGTACGCCTTGCTGGTGTTGAAGTGATTGCAGCAGAAGGTTTTGAGCGTATTCACCGCACTAACCTAATTGGTATGGGCGTATTACCGCTTGAATTTAAAGCGGGCACCACGCGAACTACATTAGGTATTGATGGCAGTGAGACCTTTAGTGTGAAAGGTGAGCCAACACCAGGCGCAACACTGACATTAGTTATTACCCGTGCCAATGGTGAAACTGTTGAAATACCAATGACGTGTCGTTTAGATACAGCTGAAGAAGTGTCAATTTATTCAGCGGGTGGTGTGCTGCAACGTTTCGCGCAAGATTTCTTAGAATCTGAGGAGCACTAAGCAATGGCATTTAAACCACAAATTAAGGTGCCAGCGACCTATATGCGTGGCGGCACCAGTAAAGGAGTGTTCTTTAACTTAACTGATTTACCTGAGCCTGCCCAAGTGGCAGGTGAGGCGCGCGATAACCTGTTATTACGTGTGATTGGCAGTCCCGATCCTTACCAAAAACAAACTGATGGTATGGGCGGTGCAACCTCGAGCACCAGTAAAACGGTGATTTTATCGAAAAGTACTAAAGCTGATCACGATGTTGATTATTTGTTTGGTCAAGTGGCTATCGATAAGGCGTTTGTTGATTGGAGTGGTAACTGCGGTAATTTAACTTCAGCAGTCGGGGCCTTTGCTGTGTCGAATGGTCTTGTTGATGCCAGCAAAATTCCAGAGAACGGCGTTGTTGAAGTTAAAGTATGGCAAGTCAATATTAGTAAAACCATCATAGTGCACGTGCCAATTACTAACGGTGAAGTGCAAGAAACTGGTGATTTTGAGCTTGATGGCGTGACCTTCCCAGCCGCTGAAGTGAAACTTGAATTTATGGACCCTGCAGATGGCGAAGGGGCCTTATTTCCAACAGGTAACTTAGTCGATGAGCTAGAAGTGCCGGGTATTGGTATGTTGTCTGCAACGATGATCAATGCGGGTATTCCTACAGTTTTCATTAACGCCAGTGAAGTTGGCTACGATGGCACAGAGCTACAAGAAGCCATTAACGGTGATGCATCTGCACTTGAAAAATTAGAAACGATTCGTGCCTACGGGGCGTTGAAAATGGGGCTAATTTCTCATATTGATGAAGCAAAGGCACGTCAACATACGCCAAAAGTAGCTTGGGTTGCACCAGCAAAGACTTACCATGCATCAAGTGGTAAAGTTGTCAGTGATAAAGATATTGATTTAGTGGTACGTGCTATGTCGATGGGTAAATTGCACCATGCCATGATGGGCACCGCTGCGGTTGCAATAGGTACTGCAGCTGCTATTCCTGGTACCTTGGTAAACCTTGCTGCAGGTGGTGGTGAGCGTCAGGAAGTAAACTTTGGTCATCCTTCTGGCACTTTAAAAGTGGGCGCTGCTGCAACACTTGTTGATGGTAATTGGCAAGTCACCAAAGCGAGTATGAGCCGAAGTGCGCGTGTGTTGATGGAAGGCTGGGTTAGAGTGCCCGAGTAGTACTCAATAGCGTACTGATTTAATCAAAATAAAGCGGCGGTTACGCCGCTTTTTCTAATCCGTAGCACTGTTGTTTCATTCCTTCGATGAACTCGTTAAACTTGCCGCTTTGTTGCATGAGTTCTATTTCATCATTTAAATCTTGTAAAACTTTTTGCCACTGCGGCGTTGATTTACTGACAGAAAAATAAAGCGGTTTGTATTCAAGTTTAGGCTCTAGCGCGACCAGTGATTCTAAAATTTGTCGTTTGCCGCTAATTGATAATTCAGATTTATAAACACTGGCTTTTAACACCTCAAGATCTGCCACAATCAGGCTTACTCGGTTACTAAGTAACAGTTGAATTAGTTGGTACTCATTATTAGCGACGATTGTATCGATTTCTTTATTATCAATCATGGCATCGAGCTCTTTAGTGTTTTTATACGAACGTACTACACCAATTGGTAAATTTTTAACGGATTTTAAATCCCCATTGAATGGAATTTGATTTCCTTTTAACGCCACGAATGATAAATCCCCACCCGGAATAGCATGACTCAAAGCGAGTAAATCGTTGCGAGTTTTATCGAGGAAATTATCTGAGATAACATCATCTTCAATAAAGTACTCAGGGAAGAGAATATCAGCGCGACCTAATTCAGCTTCTCTTACGGCGCGTGCCCACGGATAAAAGCTAATTTGCACGCCATAGCCTTTTTCAAGTAAGGAGCTTACAGCAAATTGGTAAAGCCAGCCTTTGTTGCATAAGTTTTCGTCTATGTAAGGAGGCCAATCTAAGGTGACGAGCTTTAAAACATGGTTGGCATCTAAGTTATAACCATATCCGCCGTTGAAACGCACCGCTTCTTCAGTGATGATTTCGCCATTTTTTTCAAAGCTAACAGGCGTAAGACCCGCAAGAGCTTGATATGAGACGAATAAAAAAAGCACTGTCAGTAGTTTCATAAATTTTCTAAGTTTTTGTTATTTATCTAAAGCTTAGCCTTTTGTCGTAAATATACAACCTTGGAACTGTAACAATATCTAACGGGCTTGATGCGTTTTTCGATCACTTCTAACTCGATAGGAGTTGGGTGACAAAAATGCTTTGATTGTATTATGATATCACTTATTGCATTTGCAGATTAAGGATAACAACAATGATAAAACCAAGTATCTACATATCACTGCTTACAAGCTCTATGCTTGCTCACGCACATTTACCGCTTAGCGTGACAAGCCCAGATGGACAAATAACTGTAAAACTCGAAAAACAACAAAACCAACTTGTTTATAGCGTAAATTATGGCAAGCAAGTGTTTTTGCAGCAATCACAGCTTGGTTTAAAAACCAACCTGGGTGATTTTTCACAAAGCCTAAAATATAAAAGCCATACAACCGCTTCAGTCAATGAAAGCTATAAGCTGCATAATGCGAAGGTTAGTGACGTAAACTACACGGCAAATTCACTCAAAGCGCAATTTGAAAACCAAGACGGCAGAATGCTTGGCGTCGAGTTTAATGTGTCTGATAGCGATGTTGCGTTTCGCTATCAAATCTCAGGGACTGAAACAGATACCCGTATTAAGGTGTTAGCTGAATACAGTGCTTTTAACCTACCAGATAATGCAACTACATTTATAAGCCCACAAGCCTTACCTGAAACGGGCTGGATGCAAACAAAACCAAGTTACGAAGAGCCTTACACCTTTAACGAAGCCCTTGGAACACCGTCAGCGAACGGCGTGGGCTATACCTTTCCTGCATTATTTAAAAATAGCGATAAAGGTTGGTTATTAATTTCTGAAACCGGTGTTGATAGCCATTATGTTGGCTCAAAATTAAGTGAAGGCACAAAAGACGGTATTTATCGGATTTCATTTCCTCAGGCTGGAGAAAACAATGGCATTGGTGCAACTTATGCGGCTATGGCAATGCCTGCAACCACACCTTGGCGCACCATCACGTTAGGAGCAAGTTTAAAACCAATCGTTGAATCAACCGTGGCGTTTGATTTAGTTAAACCCCTTTATCAAGCAAGCCAAGATTATAAAATGGGTCGTTCAACATGGAGCTGGATTGTTTGGCAAGACCCAAGTATCAACTACGATGATCAAATCAAATTTATCGATTTAGCTTCATCATTAAATTTTGAATATGTATTAATCGACAATTGGTGGGATAAAAACATTGGCCGCGAGAGAATGGCTGAATTGGTTAAGTACGCTAATGGTAAGGGCGTTGATGTTATTTTGTGGTACAACTCAAATGGCTGGTGGAATGACGCACCTCAAACCCCACAAAATAGAATGAACAGTGCACCTGCACGTCGAAATGAAATGGCGTGGTTGCAAAGCATTGGTGTTAAAGGGCTTAAAGTAGATTTTTTTGGTGGTGACAAACAAGAGACCATTAAACTCTACGAAGATATTCTCACTGATGCAAATCAGTATGGTTTAGTGATCACCTTTCATGGCAGCACTATCCCGCGTGGCTGGGAAAGAATGTATCCTAACTTCGTCACATCTGAAGCGGTTCTAGCATCGGAGAACCTTGTTTTTCATCAAAATTCGTTAGATTTACATGCCTATAACGCGACTATTTTACCGTTCACTCGTAATGCTATTGGCGCTATGGATTTTGCCCCAGTGTTTTTAAACAAACGCTTATCTCAAGATCAAACCGTCGGCACTATTCGTAAAACCACAGATGCATTTGAACTGGCAACAGGTGTGCTTTATCAATCACCAGTACAACATTTTGGCCTGACGCCAAATAACCTTGTAGAGCAACCTCAATTTGTTATTGATACTTTAAAGGCGATGCCAACGGTATGGGATGAAACACGTTATATTGCAGGTCAGCCGGGTCAAGATGTAACGATCGCAAGGCGTCATCAGCAAACATGGTGGGTAGCAGCCGTGAATGGTGAAAATAAAGCCAAAACATTCGATATCGATTTACCTATGTTAGCGGGCAAAAAAGTCACCCTGTTGTTTGACAAAAAAGATGGCAGTGCTGGTACTAAGCAAGTCACAGTAAGTAACAGTGGCAAGTTAACCTTAAACTTATTAGCTCAAGGTGGCGCACTGATTATTGGTCGCTAACTGTGAGTTAATAGGCGATAAACAAAACCAAGTAGAGAAAAGCGAGCAGGTTGCTCGCTTTTTTTTGACTATAGTTGCCTTACTAATTTGGGCGTGCTAGATTTCGTTGGGTGTGGTGATGTACTACACCGCTTTGAGGACGACCTTAAAGTTGTTATTTAAATTCGGGGACGACCCCATAAAGAGGTCGACCATGAATTGGATCCTACTTATTGCTGCTGGCTTACTTGAAGTCGCTTGGGCTTATGGCCTAAAACAATCAAACGGTTTTACTAAACCACTCATTTCATTCTTTACAATTTTAACCATGGCTGCGAGCTTCTATTGCTTAAGCGTGGCGCTTAAATCATTACCACTCAGTTTGGCTTATGCAGTTTGGGTAGGTATCGGCGTAATTGGCTCTGCAATTATTGGCATGACGCTATTATCAGAAGGCGTAAGCCTATTAAAAATTGCCAGCTTACTGCTGATTGCCCTTGGAATTATTGGTTTGAAACTCGCCAATTAGTGTTTGAATAAAAATCCGATAGGCTGTTGCTCTATCGGATTTTGGGTCTAGATCAAATGCAATTTGGGATTTATTAATTAGTGTAATTTTTTATAATCAACGACGACTTGCTGTTGTACGCCAAGGCCTTCAATGCCAAGGGTAACTGTGTCGCCGTCTTTTAAGTAAACCGGTGGAGTTTGCCCTAAACCCACACCTGGTGGCGTGCCGGTAGAGATAACATCACCCGGTTGTAAACTCATAAATTGGCTGAGATAACTAACTATAAACGCTGGATCAAACACCATGGTTTTTGTGTTGCCGTTTTGGTATTGGGTATCGTTCACCTTTAACCACATATCTAAATTAAGTGGATCCGGAATTTCATCTTTGGTGACTAACCATGGGCCAAGTGGGCCAAATGTGTCACAGCCTTTCCCTTTATCCCACTGTGAACCGCGTTCTAGCTGGAAGTTTCGTTCAGACACATCGTTACACACACAATAACCAGCAATGTAATCATAAGCGTTTTCTACATCGACATACGAGGCGTGTTTACCAATTACAATGGCAAGTTCAACTTCCCAGTCTAGCTTTTTGCTATTTTTAGGCTTGATTATATTGTCGTTAGGGCCGCTAATCGCGCTGGTGGCTTTGCTAAATACTTCAGGCTCATTGGGAATAGCCATGCCAGATTCTGCAGCGTGATCAGCATAGTTTAAGCCAATACAAATAAACTTACCTACATCAGCAATACATGAACCGATACGCACCGGCTCTTCAATAAGCGGCAAGGTGTTTAAGTCGATTTGACTAATAAAATTGAGTGTTACTGGTGATAAAGCTTGGCCATTGATGTCTTTGAGCACGTTACTTAAACAACGTAGCTTACCATCGCTATCAATGATGCCGGGTTTCTCTTGGCCAAAAGGGCCGTATCTTAGTAGTTTCATGATGATTCTCTTTACTTCTATTAGTTATTCAAGGTGACGAAACCGCCATCAATGGGAAAATTACTGCCGGTAATAAAGGCTGCATCATCGGAGCAGAGGTAATCGACCAGTCCGGCAATTTCTTCTGGTTTGCCCATACGACCTATAGGTTGACTTTTGGAGAGCTTTTCAAACATTTCAGCTTGATTATCTGGGTAACTTTGGGCTAAAAAATTATCAACAAATGGGGTGTGCACTCGACCAGGCGCAATGCAGTTACAGCGGATGCCATCATTTATATAGTCTTTTGCAACGGAATAGGTCATGGTCAATACCGCGCCTTTCGTCATTGAATATGCAAACCTGTGAGCAATACCGACTGATGATGCAACCGAAGCAAGGTTAATAATGACGCCGCTTTTTCGAGATTTCATGCTCTCGATAGCTGCATGAATACAGTTATAAACGCCTTTAACATTAATGTTATACAGTCTGTCCAAATCAGCTTCTGTGGTGTTTTCGATATTGCCGATATGGGCAATACCGGCGTTGTTAACCAAAATATCAATGGGGTAGTGCTTGGTAATCGTATTAAATAACTCGTGAACTTGTTGATGGTTTGCAACATCGACGGCGTACGCATCGGCACTGCCATTGTCACGAAGAATTTCATCTTTCACTAAGTTTGCAGCGTCAAGGTTTAAATCAACCACCATGATATGAATGTCACGTTTTGCCAAGCGTAAACAGATACTTCGCCCGATGCCGCTTCCACCACCGGTTACTAGGGCAATTTTTTTTGTGTTTTGCTGGGTCATAAAAAATCCTTAACTGGGGGAATTAAAATAATCGGTAAAGTCTTTTGGCATTATCGGACCAAATCTTTCGCTGCTCAGAGACTGGTAGAACACTTATCAGCACATCGCTGATGTAATGCCAGTCGGTATAACAGCCATTCATGTTAACCACTGGCCAGTCGCTGCCCCATAAAATTCGGTTGGCACCAAATAACTGATAAATGAGTTCGAAGTAGGGGCGATATGTATCGATATCGACACAATCAGCCTGTGCTTGTGACATAAGCCCGGAAAACTTAATCGAGACATTTTTTAAGCATGCAAGTTGATAGAGCATGTCTTCCCAATGTTCAGACTTTGGCTTTGTTAAATCTGGTTTAGCCAGATGATTAATAACGATGTTTAGATGAGGATGCTGCTTAGCAATAGTGAGTACGTGCGGTAAGTGACACTCATGCACTAGGGCATCAAAACAGAGCTTATGCGCCGCTAAAAATTGGAAAATTGGCGTAAATTTAGGGTTTAAGATCCAATCAATTTGCTCAATGTCTTGCAGCATCGGCCGTACACCTTTGAAGTAAGGATCTGAAGCAAATAAGTTTAACTGTCTTAGAGCGTTTGTATCGGTAAAGTCGACCCAACCAACAACACCTGCAATAAAGCTATGGGACTTAGCAAGTTTCAGTAAAAAACGCGTTTCATCATGTGAGTCGGCCGCTTGCACCACAATAGTGTTAGCAATGTCATTAATAGCAAGGGTCGTAGTGAGCCTTTCTGGTAAATAATCTTGATACAGCACAGTTAAATCTTCACTTAACCAGCGATAGTCGCCACGGCTCAATTGCCAAAAATGTTGATGGCTATCTATTTTCTTAATCGGGTTGAGTGTGCTGATTGTGTTCATGATGCGTCTCCGCTTTCTGGCGTCGGTGCATGCTGTGCAATTAGACCAGCTGTTTTTAAATCTTGCCAAAACTGGTTCGGGATAACCTGATTAAATAATTCGACGGTTTTGTGCACCCGTTTTTCGTTACCAAGCCCAGGTATAACCGAGGCAACAGCAGGATGCGCGAGTGGAAACTGTAAAGCTGCAGCTGCTAATGTGACATTATGATCAACACAAACAGCTTCAATTTTGGCGACTTTGTCGATGATTTCTTGTGACGCTGGTTGATAGTTGTAGTAAGGGTTTTGAAAATGACGAACGCCCGTAGCTAATATTCCCGAGTTATAGGGGCCACCTAAGATAATAGACGCACCATGCTCTATACATGCAGGTAAAAAATCATCGAGAGGTTGTTGTTCTAATAACGAATAACGACCAGCTAATAAAAAGCAATCGAACTGACCAATTGCCATTGCACGTTGACATATTTCAACTTCGTTAACCCCTAAACCGACAGCCTTAATTTGCCCACTTGTTTTGAGCTCTTCTAACGCTCGGTAGCCGCCTTGCTCAAATTGCATAAAATAAAAGGCATCTCGCTCGGCGTGTGTATCAACGCCTAAATCATGTACGAGTAAAATATCAATTTCAGCTAAACCTAAACGTTGTTGGCTATCTTCAAAAGAGCGCATAATGCCATCGTAGCTGTAGTCATATTGGGCATCAAAAGGCATTGGTGTGGCAAAGCCATGACGCAGCTGCGTTACATCAGCATGGGGATCAGGTTTGATCAATCTGCCAACCTTGGTTGATAGAATATACTCTTTTTTACCAAGACCCCGCAGGGCATCACCAACACGACGTTCACTTAACCCAGCACCATAGCGAGGGGCGGTATCGAATAATGAAATGCCCACATCAATTGCTGCAGTTAAGGTGTTTTTAGCTTCTTCATCGCTCACTGCTTGATATAGGTTACCCATAGAGGCCGCGCCAAAACCGAGGGTTGAAACCTCAATGCCGGTTTTTCCAAGTGGACGCGTTTTAAATGTGTTTTTCATAACCTACCTCTTAAGCAGTTTGTGTTACTTCACCAAAAAATCGGGCAGTTCAGATACAGTGGCGCAACCTAATTGGTTCATGATCTGGGTGATTTGCATAATCAAGGCATTGATGGTGTGAATGCCGCCTTTATCGCCAAGGGCACCCACGCCATACACAAAGGGTCTGCCTAAGAATGTAAAGTCAGCACCGCTTGCAAGTGCACTCACAATGTTTGTTCCGCTACGAAGCCCGCTATCCATAAAAATTTTGATGTCTTTTGAATACTTGGCAGCGACTGTTTGCAGTGGTTTGACGGGAGATTCACCGGCATCTAGCTGACGCGCGCCATGATTTGACATAACAACCCCATCTGCGCCGAGCGCAATGGCCGCTTGTACATCAGACTCATTAATCAACCCTTTAATGATCAAAGGCCCTTGCCATAAATCGCGAATCGGTTTTAAACCTTCCAGATCAACGCGGCCCATGACAGTTTTATTCATAAAAGCTGCCAGCTCATCGGTAGGCATATTTTTTGGCATATACGGCTTGAGCGTTTCCATTTCTGGCTTGCCAGCAAGGGCGGTTTCATAAAGCCAGCGGGGTCTTGCTAGCATCTGCAGAATATTAGACAACGTCATCTTCGGTGGCATGGCTAGACCATTTCGAATATCACGTGGTCTGTAGCCAAAGGTAGGCACATCAACGGTGACCACTAGCACAGGGTAATGAGCTGCTTTGATGCGACTGAGTAAATCGAGCCTAATCTTTTCATCCGTTGGGTTATAAAGCTGAAACCACGCATGGCCTTGTGATACTTCTGCGATTCGTTCAAGGCTAGATGACGAAACCGTGCTTAACACATAAGGAATGTTTTTTTCAGCGGCGGCTTTAGCAAGAATCTCAGGGGCTTTTGGCCACATTAATCCTTGTAAACCAACAGGCGCAATACCAAATGGGGCCGCGTAAGTATGACCAAATAACTCGACAGTTTGGCTGCTACCTGTAAATGGCTTTAATAGCTCACTGCGTAATTGCACACTATTGATGTCATCTCTATTTCGTTTTACACCATGCTCTTGCATACAACCGCCTTCAAGGTAATCGAAGGCAAAGCGAGGAATGCGTTGCTTGGCTTTTTTCTTAAGGTCGGCAACGTCTGGGTAAAGGTGGTTAAAGTAATTGCTCATGATGAATTCCTCAGCTTTATTTCAAGCACGCAGGCCCAATGCTATCGAAGGTTTTATACGTTAATAAAAACTCTTGATGTCCCATTTGCTCTGATTTGGTTTGTTCACCATTGCCAACTCGAACAATCAACTCAAAAATCTCATCACCCACTTGCTTAACGGTTTTACTGCCTTCAATAACAGCGCCGGCATTTATATCCATATCATCACTGAGATTTGCATAGGTTTCTGGGTTGGCGCAGATTTTAATAACCGGTGAAATGGCAGAACCAACAACAGAGCCGCGGCCTGTGGTAAATAAGGTGATATGAGCTCCTGAGGCTATCATTTCGACAATTTCTTGGTTGTCTGAAATATTCGGAAAACCAAACATAGGTTCGCCATCGGGCACCACATCCATTAAGAACAAGCCTTTTTTATTTGGCTTTTCTCCTGGTTTGATAATGCCGTTTATTTGCGATGCGCCAGACTTGGCATAGGCGCCCATTGATTTTTCTTCTTGAGTTGTTAAGCCGCCTTCCGCATTGCCTGGGGCAAAACTGCCATAGCCCATTTTGGCGTAGTAATTTTCTGCTTTGACAACACAATTAATAAGTTGCTTGGCGAGTTCTGGACTTTCGGCTCGATGAGCCATGATTTGCTCACAACCGACAAGTTCACCGGTTTCTTCAAAAATGCAGGTTGCATCCGCGCTAATTAATCGGTCAAAACATTTACCAACTGCCGGGTTTGCGCTTATGCCACTGGTACCATCAGAGCCACCGCAAATAGTACCAATGACGAGCTCATCGAGATGCATGTACTCAATTGGGCATTGAGCAAGTTGCTCAAGCATGATTTGGCTTTGGGTAATGCCTTTGGCAATGGTGTTTTTGGTGCCGCCATTTTGTTGGATCACTAGGGTATTGACTGGGCGACCAGACTCAGCAATCGCATCGCTCAAGTACTCACGATTAAAACCTTCACAGCCTAGTGATACTAATAAAACACCGCCCACATTAGGGTGGGTGCAAATGTTTTTCATCATCGCCAGGGCATAGTTATTTGGGTAGCAGCCCGGAAAACCGATTAGTTGCACATCTGGATGATCCATCTTATTGACGATAGAGCGTGCCACATGGTGTGCGCACTCAACCAAATAAACCACAACTAGGCTATTTCGAATGCCTTTTGAACCATCGTTTCTTAAATAGCCGCGCATATTATTCTCCCGTTACAGAATGGCGAGTGTGACTGGCAATGTAGTCACTTTTCATATTGTGAAGATGAACATGTTGGCCCGTTTTTATTGCTTCAGTCGCAGAGCCAATTGAAGCCCCATACTTTAAAATCTGCTCACCAGCAGCAATATCTTGGCAGGCAATTTTGTGTCCGATGGTGACACTTGAATCGAGTGTTATTACCTGATTTGCAATGTTAATTTGTTCGCCTTTTTGCGCCGATTGGCAGCAAACAATGACATTATCGTGTGGGTGTAACTGTACAAATTTATTCTCAGCCATAGCCATCTCACGTTGTTAATCTGCAACGATTTGAAAAATGAATTTCTTTGTAAAATATGTTTGGGTATGAAGTGAGTCAACGCGTTTAGCGCGTATTTTAAACAGGTTTTTGTATATGAAATTTTGGCTGTAGCGATGTTTTATGTTTAATCATTTGTACAAAAATCACTCTGGCTGATGGTGATTTTCTACATGAAATATGTGTGTCTATATAAACTGGTTTGACATTGTTTGAATCGATTTTACATGGCATAGCGAGTAATCAGTGAGCCTTGTATTAAAACAACAGGCTTGTTTATGAACACACACAAAAGAACACACACGAAACGTAACAAGGACCGCGTCGTATCAAATGACATGCTGATCCCTTTTATTTTGGTTGCGGCACTATTTCCGCTTTGGGGTTTTGCAAACGATATAACCAACCCTTTAGTTAAAGCATTTAAAGATATTTTCTTGATCTCAAACACACAAAGCAGCTTGGTGCAATTTGCGTTTTATTTAGGCTATGGAGTGATGGCAATTCCTGCTGCGTTGTTTATTCGACGCTTTAGTTATAAATACGGCATCGTTTTAGGGCTTGGTCTTTATTCTGTTGGGGCTTTATTGTTTATTCCAGCAAGTATGTATGGCGAGTTTAACTATTTTCTTGCGGCATTATGTATCTTGACCTGTGGTTTAGCGCTGTTAGAGACAACGGCAAACCCGTATATTTTATCAATGGGTAGCCCACAAACTGCAACCAAACGACTTAATTTAGCGCAAGCATTTAACCCATTAGGCTCTTTACTTGGCATGTTTGTGGCCTCAAACCTGATTTTAAATAATCTTCATGTTGCAAAGTTTCGCGCAGAAGAAAAAGCAGCACATCCCGAGTATGCGCAAATGCTACCTTCGGTTGTCGATGGTAAATTAACCGATGCACTACAGCAGTTTGCTGTAACCAATCCTGTACAACACCAACTCATGCAAAGCGCTGATTTAGTGACTATTCGCACTCCGTATGTGGCAATTGCATTGGTTGTGATCTGTTTGTTTATTTGTTTTATCGGTTGCCGAATACACAGCTCATGGCATCAGATAAACGCGATCAAGCATTAAAGCCTTTATTTATAAAGCTCATAAACAACAAACCCTATCGTGAAGGGGTAGTAGCACAGGTGTTTTATGTGGGTGCTCAAATTATGTGTTGGACCTTCATTATTCACTACGGCATGGCTGAAGTAGGGCTAAGTGCAGCCGAGGCGCAGCATTTTAATATTATTGCTATGTGCTTTTTTCTTGCGAGCCGATTTTTATGCACCTACCTACTTAATTGGTTTAAAGCGGGGTTGTTATTAATGTGGTTTGCAATAGCCGGTGCGAGCTTGATGTGTTTGGTGGTTTTTATCGGCGGTGAAGTAGGGCTCTACTCTTTGGTCGCCACCTCTGCCTGTATGTCTTTAATGTTTCCAACTATTTATGGCATTGCGCTAAATGGCTTAAAAGCAGATGCCAGTATTGCCTCTGCGGGGCTGGTAATGGCAATGGCTGGCGGGGCATTAATGCCACCATTACAAGGGATGATTATTGATGCGAACCCCATTGCCTTTTTAAGTGCTGAACAAGCGTCATTTTTATTACCTATGCTGTGTTTTGTTGCAATTACGATTTTTGCGTATCGTGTTGTATTTATTCATAAACAATAAAAGGAGAGTCGGATGCAGTACTGCCTTACATTAGAGCTAAAAAACGACCCAGAGCTTATAGCTACCTACGAGCAATACCATAGCCCTAAGCAAGTTTGGCCTGAAGTCATAAGTGCTATTCGCGATTCAGGAATTACAGACATGGCGATTCATCGTGTTGGCACAACCCTTATCATGATACTGCAAACCGATGATTCATTTAGCTTTACAGAAAAAGCAAAACAAGATGCAATGAACCCAAAGGTGCAACAATGGGAGCGCCTAATGGAGCAGTTTCAGAACGTGGGAAGCAATAATCAACAAAGTAAGTGGCAGTTAGTAGAGAGGATATTTTCGCTAGGGGAACAGGTGGGTTAGTTTCCGAATATAAGTTTCGAGGGGCTAGTTTCAAGTTACAAGTTTCAAGGGGCTTGATCTGACCCCGATAAAG
>NZ_PNCP01000057.1:0-44705 GCF_005886115.1 Pseudoalteromonas sp. S4492 | reverse complement strand
GAAAGTTAGAAAGGGGAAAGAAGCTGTCAGCTTTCAGCGGTCAGTCGATCTGTGGGGTTGGTCAGGTCGAGTGTTCTTCTCAGCATTTGAACTGCACATTTTTAGGGTAGGTTGGGTCGAGCGGAGCGATACCCAACATAATCCATGTAAACCTTTTAATTTAAAAGATAAACCAATCAATCAAACGCGATGTAAAATCACTGCTATAGACTCACACCTCGAATCTCGTACCTCATATCTCGTACCTCGTATCTCGTACCTCGTACCTCGCAACTTTACTCTTTCCACTTGAAACTCGCTAACTTAAGACATTTCCCGGCTAAAGCCAGTCCTACGAGGGAAAACATAGGCGCTGGGATTTAGGCTCTAGGACGCGATGTAAAATCGCTGCGACATGCTTGTAACTCGCCAACTATTAAACTGTTTTCTTTGGCTCAACAGCGAACCACATGATGAAGCCGCACTTTTTGCACGATAACAAGGATGCGCTGTCATTCGCCCAATCTAAATTCAAAAACGTCATGCCTGCGGTATTTAATTGCGCCTGACCTAGCTCGAAGTGATGATGCCCACAATGAATGCATTTTGCTTTTACGTTGTTTACTTGGTATTCGTCTGATTTTACTGCATTCACAGCACCTTTAAGGCCTTTGCCTAGCTTTGAAATAAATGACATCTGTAACCTATTTATTAATTGAGAAATTTAAGACAACCCATAAAAGAAAAAGAGAATGGTCCTTTTTTGGGTGTACCTTTTTATCATACAATTGTGTTTGTAGCTAATCGAAACAAGTAGCCATACCGCGATGTAAAATAGCTGGCTTTTAATTGTTAGACGTCAGATGTTAGATTTCTGTCGAGCTGTGGGGTTGGTTAGGTCGAGTGTTCTTCTCAGCGATTTAAGCCTTGTAGGAGGTACTTTTGTGCCGAATCAAACATAAATGAGAGCGGTCAGCTTTCAGACGCGCGAAACAAGTTTCACGCCTACGGGGGAAAACATAGGCGCTAGGTTTTGGGTTCTAGGACGCGATGTAAAATCGCTGCTACCTCGTATCTCTTAACTTTACTCTTTCCCCTTGAGGCTCGCTAACTTAAAACATTTCCCGGCTAAAGCCAGTCCTACGGGAGAAACATTAGGCGCTAGGTTTTGGGTTCTAGGGCGCGATGTAAAATCGCTGCTACCTCGTATCTCGCACCTCGAATCTCGTATCTCTTAACTTTACTCTTTCCCCTTGAGGCTTGCTAACTTTCCGTTTCTCATTTCACACATTGGTCTTTCAGGTATTATCAACCATACTTGAATAATATGATTTGTAAGTATTTAAACTAAGGTGGGTTAATGGGGTTAAAAGCGCTGTTTTTACTTGTTGTTGCTGTATTGAGTAACTCGGCTTTTAGCTGCGATAAAACCTTAAAAGTGGGGATTAGTCAGCAGTGGGCACCTTATGCTTTTACGCAAAATGGTAAGCTCACCGGCATTGATATTGATGTGGTTAATTTAGTGCTAAAAGAGGCAGGGTTTTGCGCTAAATACGTTGTTATGCCTTCATCTAAACGGGGCTTTGCAGAGCTTAAGCACGGTAAAGTTGATTTACTACCCGCGGCAAGCTATAGCACAGAGCGTGACTCTTTTAGTTTCTTTTCAGAGCCTTACCGTAATGAAGTTATGCGCTTGTTTTGGTACCCGCATGGCCGCTTAGAGTCTTTAGACTTACAAGGGCTGCTTGAACACCAGCAAGTTATTTTAACTAACAGCGGTAGTTACTTTGGCTCTGATTTTACCCATTTGAAAGAAGACGCTAAATACAAAGATCAGCTTGTTACTGTGTCATCTTTGCGTCAGCGCCTCGCTATGCTAGTTGCTAGGCGGGTCGATTTTTTTGTTGATGATGAACTAGCTGGTTTATATTTAATTCAAAAAAATAATCAGCAGGGTATCGAGCTGCATCCGTATATTGTCAATAATGACAGTGTTTACTTTATGCTCAGTGAAACAACCCTGTTAGCAGAAGACAGAGCCGCTATTAACTCAGCAATTTTAAACAACCAGCAAGCGATAACGGAGATCATCGCTCGCTATGTTAAACATTAAATCATCCTAAACGAGTCACGCGCAGTTTAATGCGCCCCGCATTCGCCCCATAAAAGCGGTTTAGGTCGTTGGCAAACGGGCAAAACTCACCTGATTTAGCAATACGAATATCAGCACCCTCAGCAATTTCAAACAAATGCTCGTCGTTGTTATCGATAGCGCCAATCAACGCAAACCATTGTGCGTGAGGTAAACGTCTAAACGGTTCAAGCACGGCCATTGGGATTTCTTTTACCCCAAGTTGGATATTGTCACGGTGCCATCCGGCAGGGCCGCAACTAATGCCGTCGTCATACCAAGTTTGCTCAGGATAAGGCGTAAATCGGTAAGTACCACCTTGCTCTAACATTAAGCCGGTGTGGTTGTACTTTTCGGCGCCATACACAAACACATCTTTACTTTCGTCTATGCTCAGCACCGTCATATTTTGCTTATCAAGCGCAATATGCGGACTTAAGCCCTTAAAGCTTAAGCGAGTTTCGTCATTATAAAGTACGTCGTAATGAAGGCTCTTTAACGACTCTGGGCGATAGCTTGTTAAGCGATTAATGCGCTCTGCGACTGTGTAATGAATGGTTGGCGCGAGCGTGCTTTGTTCGTTATCAACCAGTACACAGCATTCGCGATCTACCAGTTTAAACAACGGGTTAAACCAAAAATAGTTTTGCTGATGACTCAGTGCCAGCGGATCTGGGGTAACGGTTACATCATCTTGGGCAATGAGGTTTCGATGCTCTGCTGGGAGCAGGGTGTTGTAATTGATATCCGCACTGGTAAGTAAGTTTAATGCAACGGTTTGTTCTATCAGCCACTCAATCGCATAGCGCAGGCAAATGTCGGCTAAACCATCACGATAATAGCCACCACCCACATCTGAATGGGCGCCCGCAAACCATACTTCTTGCACATGCGGTGCACTATTAATAAGTGTGGGTTCAAATGCACGGCGCTTTTCATCAAGTGCGACGCAATGAAGGGCTGATTTTATATTGCTTGCTAGTGTGTAGTTTTCAAAAATAACGTGCTCAGCACCGCGGGTTGCTTTTGTTACTTTTGAAAAACCAATTGATGCAACGGTATCAAATACACATAAGTAAACATCATCACTAATAAGTGGCTCTAAACATTTGGCAAAGCGCCTTGCAAGAGCTGCACCGCGGCTAAAACCAGTCAGTAGTATTTTATCACCCACTGTGTAATAGCTTTTAAAGTCGCTCATAGCACGATTTAGAATGCTGGCAACATCATCACCTCTTGGTGCAAGGGCTTGATTGAATAAACGTCGAAAGCGGCTACCTTGGGTGCCTATGCCTTGATAATAAAAGCTAAGTTGAGTAGGAAAGGGTGTTTCGGGTTCGCTATTGAGTGCGCCGCCAAACAATAAATGAAGTTTAAGAATATTAGAAATACTGGCGTCTTCTTTGAAGTGTGCAGCGCTGAATTGTTCAGCATCACGAGGTTCGCTGCCTGTGCCATCAAAGTTGAAAATCAGCGTTTTAGCGGTCATAGCGTCATTCCTTTAGTGGTTTGTATAAACATACTCCCACTTTATGAAAATTAGAAGACAAATATGCGGCGCTTTAATGAAAAATGGGCTTTGATTTTCAAAGCCCATTTATTTGCTCTCAATAAAATTAGCCGACCCTGGCTACGGTATGCTTTTGTAAAATTTCTAACAAAATCTCGTAGTCTTTTTCGATTTCGAGTAGCTTAAGTTGAATATCTTTTAGCGTATTGCCCTTACTTGCGGCCAGTACCTCTAGTTCAGTAAAGTGCTGGTGCAATTTGGCTGCACCCACATCGCCACAGGTCCCTTTTAGAGCATGGCTGGTGGTTGCAATCGCATGGTAGTCTTTGTCTTTGATTGCTTGTGTTAGTAGCGTTATTTTTTTATGTGAGCTTTCTAAAAACATCTTACTTACTTTATTTAATAGCACTTCGTTATTCATTAAGCGGCCAAGGGCTGCTTCGCGATTCCAATGCTGTTTTTCTTCATCGATTAATTCTCCTTGATTTATAGCCGGCGACTGATTTACCTCAGGCACAGCAATCGTTTTTGGTACGGTATGATGTTTAGGGTACGTTGATGCAACCCATTTCGCTGTAGTGGTGATGAGCTTATCGGCACTGATTGGTTTTGTGATGTAGTCGTTCATACCTGCATTTAAGCACTTTTTACGCTCGCCAAGCATAGCATTGGCAGTCATGGCGATAATAGGAATGTCGCTATGGTGCTCTCCACCAGCCCCTTGACGTATTTGTGCCGCAGCATCATAGCCATTTAAAATTGGCATTTGGCAATCCATCAAAACACAATTGAATGGGTCGTCATCTGCTGCATTTGCTAATATTTCAATGGCTTGCTTACCATTCGATGCCATTTCAAAGCGCAGTGCCAAGCTCATTAACGTGCCTTTGGCGACTGCGGCATTAATATCATTATCATCAACAATGAGCACTTTTGCTCCAGCAATATCAACATCTATGTGAATTTGTGTATCAGTCTCGCGACGAAGTGGTGTTGTGTCTTGAGCTTGCTGCTCTTGGATGAGTCGTTCATCAGCCAGTTTGAGTAAAAACTCAGAGATAAGCACAGGTTTAGATAACCGCGTAAAGGCACAGTATTTAGCCTGTGGTGGTGGCTCAGTTGGGTTTATAAGCACTACTAATTTAAAGGGCAGATTATGGTCGTAAGTGTTTTCACTATAGCTATCAAGTTTTGCGAGTAACGGGTTGCCTGGCTCTAATATCAGCGTATCAAAGGGCATGTTATCGTTAATTTCAAAGCTTTCTAGGTCAACATTCGTGAGCTGTCCACCGCAGTGAGAGATGAGTTTTGTTAGGCTTCGTTCAAGCTCTGGTTGTTTGACTGACACTGCAAACACGCTGTCTTTTAAGCGACTGCTTGGTTGGCGTTTTTCTACATTTTGGCTGTCTAATTGAATGGTAAATGTGAAGGTACTGCCTTTACCTTCGGTTGATTCAAAGGATATGTGTCCATTCAGTAAACTAGCTAGTTGCTTACATATCGATAAACCAAGCCCAGTGCCCCCATATTGTGCGGCCACACTGTTATCGGCTTGGGTAAAAGCACTAAACAATTTATTTTGGTTTTCAGGCGCAATACCAATGCCGGTATCTTGAATTGTGCAGCATAGCTCAACGTTACCATCGCTAAGTCGCTTACTCGCGGCGGTAAATTTTATAAAGCCCGTTTTAGTAAATTTGATCGCGTTATTTATTAAATTGGTAAGCACTTGTGAGTAGCGATGAGGGTCAGTAACAATCGAGCTGTACTCAACATCGGCAATATCTAAAATAAATTCAAGGTTTTTCTCTTGGGCTTTAACAGCCATACTGCCACTTAAGCTCTCAAAAAACTTGATGGGGTTAAAGGCTTTTTGGTCTAAGTCGAGTTTGCCAGCCTCAATTTTTGATAAATCAAGAATGTCATTAATGAGTACATTTAAGCTATTAACGCTTACCTCGGTCATTTCTAAATAATGTTGCTGTTGGTTACTTAATGACTCTCGTTTAATTAAATTGAGTGTGCCGATAATGCCGTTTAAGGGAGTACGCATTTCATGGCTGATATTGGATATAAAAGCGCTCTTAACTTGGCTGGCTTTTTCTAGCTGGGCAGTTCTTTGTGCAACTTTAATTTCGAGCTCGTTATTAATTTGCTTAATTTTGTCATTAGCAATTTTTTCTACGGTCGTGTCGCGAATGAGGATGGCTGTGCCGTTGTGCTGATGATGATCATTAAAAATAGCTGAAAAAGCGAGTGCTAAATGGGTCGTTTGTTGATTGGTTAACTGATAGTCGACTTCAATTTCATGTTGTTTTCTATTGGTTTTAAGGGAGCTGCAGATTTCTTTGATATTAATATTTGAAAATAGATTCAACTTGTTTATATCTGCCCCTAATACTTGCTCCCTCTGAAAACCAAACAAGTCAGTGGCCGCTTTATTCCAACTAGACACAAGACCAATATCACTGACCGCAATAATGGCATCTTTTGAACCGCTAATAATGGCTGAAGACACCGCTCTTGCCTCGGCAAGCTCGCGGTTACGCTTTAAATTTCGATGCAAAAATCCAAGCACAAACACTAAAAAAGCAGAAACACCCAGCAAAAAAACATAGGTGCTGATCCTTTGCTCGCGCTCCATCGCATTAATTTCAGAGTGAGGTAGCATAATGTGGGCATCTATAAACCCGGTTTCTAAATCTCCAGTAAATGGAATGCGTTTACTTAATGCTTCGTATTGTTGCCCGCTTGCAAGGTTAGAGCTAATGCTGAGTATATTTTCTAGATAGGCGGGTTCAGATTTATACACTGAGTCCCAACGTTTGTTTGGCGCTAAGTCGCGACTAAAGCGAAAGTCTTCATTTGGGTGTACTAAAAAGTAGCCTTCGCTGTCTGTTAGGATCAATGAGTTTGGTGCTTGTACCATCGCATTAAGAGATGCAAATAGGTGAGAGGTGTTAATGTTTGCAATAATCAGCCCATAGCGCTGCATATTTTCATCAAAAATGGGTAAGGCAATACGTAGCATAGGTTTATAAGGATAGTCGAGCTTTCCATATTCTCGGTTGAGTGTTATTGCAGATAAATACATATCACCCTGTGGTAATTGCGAACTTTGCTGATAATAGTCACGGCCACTTTTATCCTGTAACTGACTATCGGCTTTTACAACTATGCCACCGGCAGCTCTGTCTACTCTGATCAGTTCTTGTCCTGCTTGTTGCGTACTGATGATACGTAATTGCTCGAACTCAGCGTTGGATTGTAAAAATGCAACGAATATCGTTTCTAAACGTTTTTTCCATTGCTTTGAGGTGGTGCTATCTAGCGGATCATTGCCATCGTTCGCAGCGGCTCTTGCAAGCCCTGCTATGGGTGGGGTGGAGTATAAAAACTGTAAATCGTTTTTGTATTTGTTAATACTCTCATGTATCTGCACATTTACGGTAGCGCTTGATTCTCTCAGTCGTTCAGCAACATTGTTATTAATATTTTTATGAAGTTGTAGCTCGAAAAAGAAGATTGCTGAGCACATAATGGCGCCGATAAAAGCAATCGCTAATGGCACTAAAAAGCGTCCTTCAGAGGTTGTCGCTTTTTTCTGGTGTAATACTTCGTAATCCATGGTTTAGCCCTCCATACCGAAAACGTGAGTCGGTAGTAAGGTTTGACTAAGCTTAAAAACTAAAACTGGGTTCAGCAAGTATGCAAACACAGCGGTTTCTCCCTTGATGCTTGGCTTGATAGAGCGCTTTGTCGGCACAGCGAATTAGCTCGTCAGTGTCGATGGCTTCATGCCCAGAAAATGTTGCGCTACCAATACTAATAGAGAGTACTCCAGAGGTTGCATGTGGGTGTTCAATGTTTAGTTCACGAATGTTTGCCAAAAGCTTATGGGCAATAAATTGTGCCCCTTGAATATCGGTGTCTGGCAATACACATAAAAATTCTTCACCGCCATAACGAATAGTAGTATCGGTTGGGCGGTTAACACTTTTTTTGATTTCATCAGCAACACGTTTTAGGCATTCGTCACCTTGTTGATGACCAAGAGAGTCGTTGTACTGTTTAAAGTAATCAATATCGAGCATTAATACCGAAAGGGCTTTATCGTTTCTGACGGCTAAACGAATGTTTTGATCAAGGGTGTTTTGTAAAAATCGTCGGTTGTTTAAACCTGTTAGGCTGTCGTGCTCACAAAGACTTTTGAGTAAATCGGCTTGTTTTTTTAAGGTCAAATGTGCTTTTACGCGATTAAGTAATGTGACGCCATAAACCGGTTTTGAGACAAAATCGACGGCGCCTGCTTGCCAGCACCTATTTTGGTCATCTTGATCCATAATAGCGGTAATAAAAATCACCGGTATATCGTTGTACTGGGTGTGTTTTTTTAATAGCTTGCAAACATCTAGGCCGCTCATAGAGCCAAGCATCACATCAAGCAGTATTAAATCTGGCTTAAGGGTTTCGCACAGGTGCAGCACGTTTTCACCGCAATCTGTGGTGTGAGTTTTATAGAAGGGCGCGAGCAAACTTTCTATTACGGTTGTATTAATTGGTTCATCATCAACAATCAAAATAACAGAATCATTAAGCTTTAAATCTGTGCTACTAGCTACCGGCTGCAAACTATTCCCTCCACGCGATGAATAAAGCATAGACCGGATTTTGGGATTTTCTACAACTTAAGAATTAAAAAATTATTTTTTATGTTGGCGTGTCTGCTGAGATAGGACTAGAGTTTTTTTAAGTACTATTTACAGAGGCGATGGGTATGCTTTTTTCTCATCATGATCATTCACACAGCAAAGTGCTTGTTGTTGATGATGAGCCGACTAGTTTGATGATAATGGCCGAGTCATTAAGTGACCTTGGTGAGATTGTTTGTTGCGATAATGGCACACAAGCAATTGAGAAAGCTGCTTTCTTTCAGCCCGATGTGATTTTGCTCGACATTGAAATGCCTGGTATGAATGGCTTTGAAGTATGTCAAAAGCTTAAAAACAACCCAAGAACCGCACAAAGTCATGTGATTTTTGTCACCTCGCATAATGAGCAAATTTTTGAATATCAGAGTTTTGCAAGCGGCGGAATTGATCTTATTCATAAACCCGTTGATTTGAACATTTGTCGCCTAAGAGTACAAAACCAGTTAAAGCTTAAACACCAAGAGGCGCAAATACTGGCTGCAAAAAATGATATTTCGACACTCGTTGCGCAAGTACCTGTGTATATATCTTACTGGTCAAATACTGAGGAAAACCTCTTTAGTAATGATGAAACCTGCCATTGGTTTTCAAAAACCAGCGAGCAAATGCTTGGTTGTTCCGCTAAAGATGTATTACCAGATGAATTGTATGAGGCTTTTCACCGCTGCTTAACTGAGGGCATAGAGCAAGAAGTTTTAAATATTCAGTTGCCCTGCCCTCGCAATAGAATTGAATATGTTCGAGCGCAAATAAATTTAAGAATAAAAGAGCAAGAGGTTGTTGGTGTCATTCTTACTCTTTCGGACATCACCTCAATTACCCATACAAAAAAACTGTTATCGAATGAGTCAGAACGTTTACGGGTTATGCTTAATTCTATTGGTGATGCCGTAATAGCTACAGATAATAATGCAATTATTAACTTTATGAACCCTATTGCTGAGCGATTAACGGGTTGGCACGCTGAAGAAGCAAAAGGACGCCATATTGAAGAGGTAATGCAACTCACTGATGCCACATCAAACAAAAAAATTATCAATCCAATTTCTGTTGCTTTAAAAGAGCAGCGCATTGTGGCGATGGCGTTAAATAGTCAATTAACCGGGCTTGATGGACGAGTTTATAGAGTCGAAGATTCAGCTGCGCCAATACGGGATATTGAAGGAAACATCATCGGCGGTATTATCGTGTTTCATGATGTCAGTGAATCAATCGCGATGGCCGTGAAAATGAGTCATTTAGCAAATCATGATTTACTAACGGATTTGCCTAATCGGGTGTTATTGCATGACAGGGTCACCCATGCATGTAAAGTTGCTCGCAGTATGAAGAAAAAAGTGGCCTTAATGCTGATTGATATCGACCACTTTAAATATTTAAACGACACCCTAGGTCATCATCAAGGCGATTTAATTATTAAGCATGTGGCTAAACGGCTTGAATCACTCATCGATTTGAATACCACGTTAGCTCGAATTGGCGGTGATGAATTTGTGATTTTATTACCTGACGTGCAGAGTACTACTGTGGTCGATGCCATTGCCAGCGATATTATTAACACCATGAATGAGCCGTTTCGTATTGATAGCCAAGAGTATATTTTATCAGTCAGTGTGGGGGTGAGTGTTAACCCTGCGGACTCTACTCAAGCAGAAGAGATGATGACTCATGCCGATGCAGCCATGTACCGTGCGAAAGAGCAGGGACGTAACCGTTTTTGCTATTACTCCGATGACTTAGAGTATCAATTTAAGCAGCGTCAAAGCGTTGAAAAGCTCTTAAGACATGCTATTGAGCAAGATAAGATTGAGGTGTTTTATCAGCCGAAACTAGCGCTCGCAACCCGGAAAATCATTGGTGTAGAAGCCTTAGTGCGACTAAGAGATAACGACAATAAACTTATTTCACCACTGGATTTTATACCCCTTGCTGAAGAAACAGGCTTGATTCATGCGCTAGGTAAGTCAGTGCTTAAGCAAAGCTGTATCGCTGCGAAAGAATGGGCTGATAAAGGCCATAATATAAAAGTTGCCGTGAATATTGCTGCAAAACAGTTTACCGATGGTAATTTTTGTAATCTCGTTGCTGATACCATTGAACAAGCGGGGCTTGCCAGTGAACTGTTAGAGCTGGAAGTAACTGAAAGTGCGTTGATGCATGATTTTGAAGAAATAAAAATGATGCTTAATAAGCTCTCTGACTTGGGGTTAACCATTGCCATAGACGACTTTGGTACGGGCTATTCAAGTTTGTCGTATTTAAAACTCTTCCCCGTCGATGTACTCAAAATAGATCAATCTTTTGTGAGAGATATGCTCACTGATACGCAAAGTATGGACATTGTTAGAACCATCACCAGTTTAGCGCATACCTTGAATTTACAAATAGTGGCTGAAGGTATTGAAGAAAAGCAGCATTTAAATAGTTTAATCGATTTAGGCTGCGAGCTTGGGCAAGGGTACTATTTTCATAAGCCCATGCCCAAAGAAGAGTTTGATAAGCTATTAGGTTAAGCCATGGTGTGGCTGTACAGGATGCCACAGCCGATAAAGATAAGTGCAACACCGCCAATTGCTTCGGCCTTTTTTCCAACCCAGCCACTCATTACGTTACCAAGTAGTGCGCCGATGGTAACCATAATTGTGGTTGCTAGGCCTATCATGGCGGCTGCTAAGTAAATGTTCACTTTCATGAAAGCAAGGCTAATACCAACTGTCATGGCATCGATACTGGTGCCAACAGCGGTTAGTAATGTGGCAATGAAAGAGCGCTTGGTATTCGGTGCAAGTTCCTCTTCATCGTCGTCATCTTCTTTACGACTCTCTAGCAACATATGAATGCCTAAACCCACTAACAACACAAAGGCAATCCAGTGATCAAAGGCTTCAACGTAATCTGCACCGGCACTGCCAATTAGCCAGCCAACAATCGGTGCGATAGCTTCGATACAGCCAAACAATAAACCAAGCTTGATTGCACTCAGAACGCGAGGATTTTTAAGCGTACTGCCTTTGGTGATTGAAGCTGCAAAAGCATCAGTCGACATTGCAAGCGATAAAACGCTTAGAGTAATAATATTCAATTTTTGCGCCCCACAAAAAGTGGGCATTATACGCGGATGAGCTGTAAACAGGTAGGTTAATTTACGGCTCAAATAGCTAAGGAGCTTAATAAGCGCTGTACTGATAGTTATTCATTACAGTGCCATCTTTGGGTGCAAGTTTTGGCTCAAGTTTAATAAGCTCTTCATAAACATCGGGGACAAAAACTTTTAGACGCTGGGCACGACGAAAGTGGTTAGGCTCATATTGGTCAACAAGTTTTAATGCGCTTGGCATATAGTCTGCAAGAGTTTGTGTGTTATAGCTTTGCTCCAGTGCTTGGTCGAGAATATCAAGCCCAGGTTTAGAAAAATCATGTGCAACTGCAAGGCTCATTAAAAACTTAACTGCTTCTTTTGAATGCATGCTTGCATAAAAATACATATCGTTGTTTTGCATGTCTTTTAATGAAAAATCAAAGCCACTATCGGCTAATGTTTGCCATTGTGCTAATGGTAACTTAGTAAATACAAAAAGATTTTCAGGTGCAGTTGGAGCGACTCTGTTTTGCCAAATAGACGTCAATTGTTGAGCGTTTTCTATTGTTGCTGCAAGCAACATATTTGTCTGGTGGGTACTGAGTTTTGCTGTTTGGGTAATCGTTGCAACAGTACTAAAGTCTTTTTCGACAATTGCTTCTTTAAAGGCTTGATACTGCGTTGAGGTTTGATATTTATACTCATTTGAATGCAAGAATTGCCAATTATGAACTTGTACAGGGTCGATTTCTTGAAGCGTATTGGGAGTTAGTAAGCCTTGTTGCGCTTCGAGCGTTTCTAATTCTTCGAGTGCTTGAGAGCGTGTTTTTATCGCTTCTAGTGAATTGATCCGCTGATCTATCGTTTCACACTCAGGAGTTATTTTTTTGGCTTGCTGTTTTTGTCTCTCATAGGCACTGAGTGCTTTTGATATTGCAGAGTTATCTTTTTCTTTACGTTTAAATGCTTGGTTATTTGGGATTAGCTTTAAATCTTTGAACTGAGAAAAAGCATCATTAGCAACTTGGTCGCCAACAAATAAAAGGCTACTCGGTAAAAATGAAGATTTAAGCATCAGTAGCCTATCGTTCGGTGTGTCGCGCACAAGCTCGCCGTGAGCTCGATAACCTTTATTTTTTAGATAACTTAGTGTTTCTAAGTGTTTGCTCTCTAGTGGCTGTACTTCGCTATTTGAGCTGCCCTTTAGGTTTACAATGGCTATATCCATCGCTGTAAATACATTTGGCTGATTAGTGGGCTCAATACCTCGTTCACTTAACAACTTTAAAATTGGTACGTTAAATTCACTCACAGCCACATCAGCAAGGTTTAAATACAGTTGTTCATCTATAAAGTCATCACTCATTGCTGTAGGCGAGCCGCCTAGCTGTGCTGTTTGAGAGATCAGTGCTGTTAAATAATCATTAGGTAAGTTGCTTTTTAAAGCCACAGCGATATCGTTAACAGTAAACTCTTTGCTGGATATTGCGTTTTCAAACTCAGTCAAACTAAGCGCATGAGCATTAGCAAGAAACAAAATAGATGGTGAAATGAGCCGTGATGGACCGATTTTAAATGGTGTTTTTAAATAGGTATTAAAATCATCGTTGTTATCTAATAGTTTGTACAATGCTGTTTTGTTTACTTGCTCAGGTAATGGAACATTAAACATCATTGAACCTGTATTTTGGCTAAGGGGTCCATTAATTGCCGTTAGTTGATTGATTGTATCTGCATCAAAATAATCAATGACCTCAAGCCCTTGCCAGCTTTTTAGTATGCTAACAGATGAGGCATATTGAAATTGCTGTTCTGCATTCTCTTTGATTGCGTTAATAACTAAGGTATTAAATGAACGGTAAGATATTTTCACAAGCTCTGAATAACTTAAAATATCTTCAAGAGAGTCGCCGTCTTTTAATGCTTGTTTAATCGCTGCCTCTATTTGACTGTGATCAGCTGCAGCTTGAGTGGCTTTTAAACTTTGTTGCTTACACTGGTGTTTGGCTAGCTTGAGCTTAGCCAGCTCTGATGCTTTGCTATTTGGCAGGCTTAATGGTTCAAATAAACTCGTAGCGTTATTTTGTTCAGCGACAGTAGCAGAAGATGTCGAGACTTTGTTGCTTATCGCTTCGATGGGAGTGGGTTTATCTAATATCAGGTAAGTCCCACAGGCACAAAGCCCTGCAAAAACGGTTAGTGAAATACCTTTTTTCATATTCAATCCATGGATTTATTTTGCCTGAAGTGTATGGCTTTATATTTTGATGTCAATGACTTGGGGACGAAGTGCACAAATAGCCGACAAACAACTAATTTGCCGGCTTTATGCTGTAGCTTAATGCAGTTTCATTTTTGGCCTAACAACGCGTAGTACTTTTTCGCTGATCCACAGTGCAAAGGTTTTTGCACTGCCATGGATGGCACGTTGATGCATACGATAGAGCGAAATATACATAAATCGCGCTATTTTACCCTCTATAAAAAAGCTATTACTGGTTAGGTTGCCCATTAAACTGCCTACTGTGCTGTAGCGTGACAAGTTAACTAAAGAGCCATGATCACTGTAGGTAAAGGCACTGAGAGGCTGGCCTTTGAGTGTGGCTATAAGGTTTTTTTCAACACATTGCGCCATTTGATGAGCCGATTGCGCTCTGGGTGGCACTTGTGTGCCATCTTCTTGAGTAAATGCACAGCAATCACCAATCACAAAAATATCGTCATTAACGCTACTTTGCAGATATTGGTTCACCTTAATTTGGTTATTTCGGGTAAGTTCAAAAATACCAATGTCTTTAATGAAATCAGGGGCTTTTACACCCGCAGCCCAAACCATAATATCGGCTTTGATATGTTCATCGTCTTTGGTGATAAAGCTGTTTTCTGTGGCCTCTTTTACTTGCGTGCCTTCGCGCACCGTTACCCCTAATTTAACCAGTTCACGCTTAGCCGAGTTTGCAATTCGCTCGGGTAACGCGGGTAAAATTCGCGGCCCTGCTTCAATTAAATCAATGTGTAAGCGTTTAGCGGTCATTTTATTCAGGCCATACATTTTCAGCATGTCTGATACATGATAAAGCTCTGCCGACAGCTCAACCCCGGTTGCACCACCACCCACTATGGCAATGGTTAAGGAGTGCTGAGGGTCGTCATCTTGATGTAAGCGGGTGAAGTTATCGAGTAGAGCATGCTGAAAGCGCTCAGCTTGTTGGTTTGAATCAAGGTAAAAACAGTGCTTGTTAACACCTGGGGTATTAAAGTCGTTACTGACACTGCCTATAGCAAGTACGAGGTAGTCATAACTGACTTGGCGCTCAGGTAAAATACGGTGGCCAAGTTCGTCTTTTAACTCACTTAAAGTGATGGTTTTGTTGGTTTGATCTAAGTGGCAAAAGCTGCCGAGTTGAAAATTATAATGATGTTTTGCTGCATGAGCTGAGTATACAACGCCGTCTAAATCGGCATCAATCGACCCCGTCGCTACTTCATGAAGTAACGGCTTCCAAATATGGCTGCGGTTTTTATCGATTAAAAGTATCTCTGCTTGGCGTTTTTTCCCGAGTTTGTGTCCTAATTGTGTTGCTAGTTCTAAGCCACCAGCGCCACCACCGATTATCACGATTTTAGGAGGTTGGTTAATCATTACGTTGCCCTCAAAAGTATAATACCTAAACACTCTTGCGAAAAAGCGCTTAGGTATTGTAAGTCCATCCATCAATACCCCATGGCAACGTGCTCATTGTGCGCCTTTTTACTGATTTTGTCAGTACCTGTTAAGAACAATATAGTGCGCTTAGTTATATCAATGGCCTTGGGAGATTGAGTTAAAAAGGTTAACATGGCTAATTCGCAGTAAGAGACCTATCATTACCTGAAAAGGGAAATGAAAGTGAGGGATCAGGATGACTACACCACTACACACTTCGTTGAATCAATACTTTGGCTTTAATGAGTTTCGCCAAGGTCAGCAACAAACCATTGAGCAGTTATTAAATCAGCAATCGTCGTTGGCAATTTTTCCAACTGGCTCGGGTAAATCTTTGTGCTATCAATTAACTGCAATGCACCTACCTAATTTGACCTTAGTAGTTTCGCCATTATTGGCACTGATGAAAGATCAAATCAGCTTTTTAAATAGCAAGGGTATTTACGCGGCAAGCCTTGATTCAAGCCAAACCAGTGAGCAAAGTCATACGGTAATGAGTGATGTGCGAGCAGGAAAGGTGAAAATTTTAATGGTCTCAGTTGAGCGTTTTAAGAATGAGCGCTTTCGTGAATTTATTAAACAAGTGCCTATTTCGATGCTGGTGGTTGATGAAGCGCACTGTATATCTGAATGGGGTCACAACTTTAGGCCTGATTATTTAAAACTGCCGCGCTATCGTGAAGAGCTTAATATTCCACTGGTATTGCTACTTACCGCCACCGCCACTAAAAAAGTGAAGCGTGATATGTGCGAGCGATTTGCCATTGCCCCAGAATGTGTGGTGCAAACTGGCTTTTACCGCAGCAACCTCGATTTATCAGTGCTCAGTGTTGCAAGCCAAGAAAAATCTCAGCAATTAGCCAGTATTATAGCCAGCCAACAAGGTGCTGGGATTGTTTATGTCACCTTACAACATACCGCTGAGCAAGTAGCCGAAGGTTTGGCAAGAGCGGGCTTTAATGCGGTGGCTTATCATGCAGGCCTTGAGGATGATAAACGCTGGCAAATCCAAGATGATTTTATGGCGGGTAAAATCAATATCGTCGTGGCAACTATTGCTTTTGGGATGGGCGTTGATAAGTCTGATATTCGTTTTGTGATCCACTATGATTTGCCAAAATCGATTGAAAACTATAGCCAAGAGATTGGCCGTGCAGGGCGAGATGGTGCGCCGTCAAACTGTTTTACCCTAGCAAACCTTGATGGCTTAAATACCGTTGAGAACTTTGTTTATGCCGACACTCCCGAGCAAAGTGGGATTGACTATGTCATTAATAACATTCGCAACGAGCAAACGAATAACCAGTGGGAAATGCAAGAGTACAGCTTATCGAGCGAAAGTAATATTCGTGCTTTAGCGTTAAAAACCTTACTGGTGCAGTTAGAAATACAAGGGGCTATTACACCGTTATATGCCTATTACGCCGATTTTAAATATAAGTTTTTAACGGAGCAAAACGAGCTACTTAGCCAGTTTGATGCTGACCGACAAGCATTTTTACAACAGGTATTCAAACATACTGAGTTTAAGAAAATTTGGGGCACACTTAATTTTGATGCGTTAACCCGTGCCACTCAAGTTGATAGAAAGCGCGTGGTTGCAGCGCTCGATTATTTGGCCGAAAAAGGTCATATTGCCCTTGAAACTAAACGTATTACGCAAGTGTATGAGGTGAATAATTCGGTAATAAACCACGCTGATTTAGCACCGCAACTTCACCAATATTTTATCGAAAAAGAACAGGCCGAAATTAAACGTATCGCCACTTTAGTACGCTTTTTTGAGCTAGATAGCTGCTTAAGTTATAACTTAGCTCGCTATTTTGATGATCAACATGCACCCCAGCAATGTGGCCATTGTTCAGTGTGTAGAGGCCAGCAGGTAAAGCTTAGTTATTCATTAGTGCATCAAATGCCTGAGCAAAATGTGATTGCCAGTAAAGTTGCTGAGCTTAAACAGCACTTAGCCGCTAAAGGGATTAGTGATGTCAGCATCGATACTCAATGCCGCTTTTTAGCGGGCATGAGCGTGCCTTTATTTACCCGTAATAAAGTCAGGCAGCTTTCAGGTTTTGGTTTTTGCGAACAGCAACGTTACAGTGACATTAAAGCCCTGCTACAGCAGTTGTAGCAGGGCTTTAGGTTTACAGTATTAAACACTTAAAAGTGTCAAAACTGTACACTTAACCAATTTGAATACTGGTAGTCGGGTAGGTCAAAGGTTGGCTGTGCTGGCGAGCAAAACAATAAGCAAATGTTAATGGCCCAACCCGACCTATCAACATCAATAATATGATGATGAGCTGACTAGGCGCACTTAAATCCCCAGTTATACCTCGCGAAAGGCCTACGGTACTAAGTGCCGAAATTGCCTCAAAGGTGATATCTAGTAACGACCCTTGTTCAAGCTTGGTGATGATCATAATGCTGGTAAAAGCGATAAATAAGTACAGTATCATGACGCTTAATGCCTTGATCACCAGCTTGTCGCTCAGTTGACGGTTAAACACGGTGACCGTGGTTTGCTGTTTTAAATAGCTTCGCATCGCTAAAATTAGGATCACAAAGGTGCCTAGTTTTATGCCGCTCGCCGTACTGACTGAGCCACCGCCAATTACCATCAACAGCATAGTCAAAAGCGTTGAATCTTGACTCAAATCATCAATCGGTAGGGTATTAAACCCTGCGGTACGAGGTGTCACCGCTTGAAACCAAGCCGTTAATATTTGCTCAGACGTTGATAGCGGCGCTAATGTCGCGGGATTGGCGTGTTCAAAGAAAAAAATCAATATAAATGTGATGCAGTTGAGCACTAAGGTGGCAATTAACACCAGGCGGGTATTAGTTGATAGTAATGACCAGCGCTTTTGTTTGTAGATATCAATCAGTACGGTAAACCCTAAACCGCCGATGATAAACAAAGCGGTGATCACCACGTTTACGGTTACATCGCCCTTGAATGCCGATAAGCTATCGCCACTTAACGCAAAGCCCGCATTATTGAACGCCGAAATCGTATAAAACAGACTGTGATAGGCGCTTTTTAGTGCGCCATAGTCATCGAACCAACTAATAAAGAGTAAGCAAAATGCCACTGACTCAATCACTAATGAATACACTAAAACATACTTAGCGACCTTGATCACCGAGGTTAAATCGTTGGTGTCAAAAGCGCGGCTAGCGAGTAAGCGTTGCTGTAAGCCTAGGGTTTTTCCTAAACTTAAAATTGAAATCACCGCCACGGTCATAAAGCCAATGCCACCTATTTGAATCAGCAACATGACCACGCTTTGACCAAATACAGTCAGATCAGTACCGGTGTCGATGACCACTAGCCCTGTTACTGTAACCGCAGAGGTTGCCGTAAATAATGCATCGAGCCAGCTGATCGGTTGAGTGCTTGCCATTGGTAGCATAAGCAAGCCCGTGCCGAGCATAATTAACACAATAAAGCCGATAGTGAGCACTAAAGGTGGGTTTATTTTTTGCCGCTTACGGCACTTTACACCGCTAAATTGTTTAGGGTAAACATTGGCTTGCCAGTTAATCATAATGCACGAAACCGTTTTGCTAATTTAGTTAAGTAAGTTTTAGAGCCCAGGAGCACCAAACTATCGCCGTGGCGCAGTTCGGTATCGTTAGTCAGCTCTGTATTGAAGTAATCATCACGTCGTAGTGTGAGTGGTTTAATATCGCTATTACGTTCTTTGAGTAGCCAGCCAATTTTGCGACCTGAAAGCTGCAGATCAATGCCTAGTTCAACAATAAATGTGGATTGGTTAAGCGGGAAATATTGATTAACCATTGGGTAGTTAAGCGCTTGTGCAACCCTCACGCCCATTTCTTCTTCAGGGTGAATGATGCGGTCAACGCCGAGTTTACTTAGTATTTGATGGTGACTTTTGGTACAGGCCTTTACCCAAATTTGCTTTACGCCTAAGTTTTTTAAATGCAATACACATAAAATACTGGCTTCAATATTCTCGCCTATGGCCACCAATACGGCTTGGCAACTAGGTAAATCGAGCCGTGCTAATTGTGTTTCATCACTGGCATCAACCACCACGGTAAAACTGAGTTGGTCGGCATAATGATTAACGGTGCTTTCGCTAATATCGGCAGCACACACTGTATGACCTTGTTTTGAAAGTTCTAAACAGGCGGTTACGCCAAAACGTCCTAATCCGATTACTGCAAACTGAGCCATTGTCTTTCTCGCTGTTGTGGGTACGCGCTAAATGCTAATGGCAAAAAAACAGAAGTCTTTAGAGAGGTTGAAAGCTTTATAAAGATTTTATGCCGAGATAAAAAAACTTTATAAAAACTTTATAGTGACAAAATTGAAAACCCTTTAATCTAATAGGGACAAACAATAAGTGAAAAGATGATGCAGTCAGTATTCAAAATACAGTATTTAAAAGCCGCATTTTTAAGTGTGTTGATGCCACTTGTGGTGGTGCTTGCGATATTTCCGTTTCGAGAACTGTTTACAACCACCGATATTGCGATGCTACAGCTACTGTGGGTGACATGGGTTGCGGTGCGCAGTAATCGTCGTGTTGCAGCGCTTACCACCTTGGTGAGTGTTGCCTGCATGGACTGGTTTTATGTGGTGCCTTACTTTACTTTTCACATCGAAAATATTGAATATGTGGTCACCTTTTTGGTGATGTTGATTGTAGGTTTAGTGATAAGCCACCTTGCCGGAGAGCTCAATACCAAGGTTCGCGATGTGCAAGCCCATGCAAGTAATAGTCGCTTATTGTATGAGTTAGCAAAAAAGCTTAATGATCTCGATAGCCTTGAGGAGCAAAAGCAGCTGTTTTTAACAACCATGGCCGCGCATTTAAAGGTTGCATGTGACTGGCAGCTAACAGCGTCTAAGCAGTTTATTTATTTAAATGAACAACAAGCGGAATTTGGCGGCATCGCGTTTGCCAAATCACTTAATGCAGAGCAACAGGCTTTGGCGAATACAGCGTGCTCTTTACTGTATCAGGTTCAAGAAAAAACTTTACTACGCGAGCAATCTGCGGCGATAAAAGTACAGGCGGAGCTAGAGAGGTCAAAAAACACCTTATTGCGCAGTTTATCCCATGACTTACGCACGCCATTAGCGACCATTATGGGCGCATCAAGCATGTTGGCTGATGATGATATCCAACTAAGCTCTGAGGTTATCAAAGAGCAAGCTGCTAATATTTATGAGCAAAGTAAAATTCTTAACCAGCACTTTGATAAAGTCATGGAGCTCAGTAAAGTGAATAAGTTAGCTGAGAATATTAAATGGCAAAAACTACCCATTTTGACCTTAATCAGCGAAGCTAAATCACGCCGTCAGCAACAACTACAAAACTTTAAACTGCATATCGAAGCTCAGCAACAAAGCATCTGTTTTGGCGATGAAACCCTACTGGAAATTGCCTTTGCCAATATGCTCGAAAACGCAGCCCGTTACGGAAATGGTTCGGCGAACATGCAATTTATTGAAACACAAGACGAATACCAAATTGTGTTAACTAACCCTTTTGCTAATAAGCACGAGACAAGTCAAGATGAAGGCGTTGGCTTAGGGAGTGTGATCTGCGATGTGGTTGCTAAATGTCATCAGGGGCGCTTTGAATTAACCCTCAATGAGCAGACAAAGCAGGCAACAGCTAAATTAATTTGGAGTAACAGTCGTGGCTAATATTTTGGTTTTAGAGGACTCACCGCCTCTGCAAAGTTTTTTAAAAACACTATTAAAAGCCAGTGAACATGAAGTCAGTGTGTGCGCCAAAGGGCTTGATGCGTTTGCACTTTTAAGCCAGCAGCAGTTTGATTTAGTGCTGCTTGATTTAGGCTTACTCGATATGGATGGGCAAGATTGGCTGGTGGAGTTTAGGCAGTGGAGTCTGCTCCCGGTATTAGTACTTTCTGCACGGGATGGCGAAACAGAAAAAGTCACCGCCCTTGATAACGGCGCCAACGATTACCTAACTAAACCATTCAGCGCAAACGAATTATTAGCGCGTATTCGGGTGCTTCTGCGCACACAAACAACACCAAGCCTAACGTTGCAATGTGGCGATATTCACATCGACCCGCATAAGCACGTGGTCCGTAAAGGTGCTGAAGAAGTTAAACTAACTAAAAAAGAGTACGCTATTTTGCTGTTGTTATTTCAGCAAAAAGACAAGGTGTTAACGCATAACGCCATTTTATCTGAGGTGTGGGGCGAGCAGTATATTAATCGCCCTGAATATGTTCGTGTACATATTGGTCAGTTAAGACAAAAGCTTGAACAAAATGCGGCGAGTCCTAAACATATCTTAACCGAGCCTGCCGTAGGTTACCGCTTAGTTGAATAAACTATCGCTTAACAACGCTTTAAGTTGTGTTTGTCACAGACCTTAGGTACTGTTTTGGGAAATAAAATAATAAAGCGGAAATCTTTCATTGGCTATGCATCAAAACACTGGGCAAGGCATTAGTTCACTGTCGAATACCCAGCTTGAAGACGTGATTGCAGAAATTGAGCAAGCTATAGAGTGGCATCAGTCATGGTATAAAAATGTATTAAGATGCTTAATTGCAGATACTCCCGCAAATGAACAAGACTTAGCAGATAATGCTCATAACCTCTGTCGCTTTGGGCAATGGTTTAATAAGCTTCCCGAGCAGACCCTAAACCTTCATCCATATTTTTCAGAAATCGCTTGTGCACATAAAAAAAAGCATCAAGGTGCCACGGTCCTGTTATCGTTAAAAGAGTCTAAGTCTGTTATTCCGGCTAATTTATTGGACCAGTTTCATGCCGATTTAGATAGCTTGCATGAATTATTTGAAACCCTTATTGATGAATTCTCTGAACTGCTGCACACCCGAGACCCTTTAACCGGTGCATCGAACCGAACAAATTTAGTTGAAAACCTGCAAAAAGAGCATGAGCTTTGCAAACGTAAATCGCTGAGCTGCGCACTGATAATGATCGACCTTGATCACTTTAAGCAAGTGAATGATGAGTTTGGTCATGCTGCAGGTGATAAGGTATTAATAGCCCTTGTTAAATGCATTAAATCTCATCTAAGAGAGTACGACCAATTGTATCGCTATGGCGGCGAAGAGTTTTTAGTCTGCTTACCGCAAACAGAGCTAGAAGGTGCCAAATCACTTTCTGAGCGATTAAGAGCTGGCGTTGAAGTTTTAAAAATTGAAATTGGCAAAGGTAAACACATTAATGTAACTGGCTCTTTTGGTGTTACGCTAATAAATGCCGATGATGATATCGAAGCAGCGATCGAGAGGGCCGACCAAGCTATGTATCAAGCTAAAAAGTCAGGCCGCAATCGAGTGTCTGTGGCTTAAACAACGCTTTAACACCGGTGAATGCTTTTATTAGGCCTGCTTGATAAAAAGGGTAAACGCCCGTAAAACCTGACCGGTAATGATGTTTTCAATGACGTGAGTCTCTTTTAAAGCAACGTCATTTTCATAAGCTAGTTTTACTCTTTCAATTTGTTCAGGGCTGACTGCGGCTGATGACATCACACTTAACCAGTGACTAAGCTGCTCTGGGTAAGTGCTGGCACTTTGATTGGCACTTAAGTCTGCGCTGACAAGTAACCCGCCTGGTTTTAAACGTTTGTGAATATCAGCAAAAAATGCCACTCGTTTAGGTTCATCCACAATAAACTGCGACACTAACACGGCTGTCGCTGCATCAAAGGGCATCAAGTTTTTGAGTGAATCTACATAGCCATTATGAAACTGGCAGCGATGTGCAACCCCTGCTTGCGTTAAATTGTGTTTGCATACTTTGATCATTTCAGTCGAGGGTTCAACAGCGGTGAAGCGAAATGCGGGAAATGCCTGTGCTAAATGCAAAATTTCATTTCCGGTACCCGCTCCAACGCAGAGAATATGCGCATTGCTTAGCAGTTTGCTGAATAAAGGCGACATCATAAAATACAAGGCTTGGCTAATAGGCGCCATGTTTTGCCATTGTGAATCGTAATTAGCTGCTTGTTGATCAAATAAGGCGGTGACTTCGTGTTGTTGCATAATAAAAACTCATTAGGTAACTTTAAGTGTTACAGAAGTGGTTAGCTTACTTTATTTTAGATAACTTTAAAAGTTACTTAATGGGGCATTCATTTGTTAGGTTGATTTAAGCATATTAATTTGCTTAATTTTTAGGGTGAATGTGAGACTGAGCTATATCGCCAACAGTGTTTCGACTATGAAACGATAATAACTTTGCAAATTCAAAATCAGTAAGCTCAATGTCGTTATTCGATGTCCAGGTAACTTTGTAGCTGGTGTTACTTGGGTGTCCGTCTAGTGATAGCAAGATAGTTTTCTCGTCTGGTTGCGCTACGTGACTGATAGATATCAGTGTTTCAAAGTTTGTTGTGGCACCACAGTTTATGACTGAAACCACGGCTTGTTTGTCTTTATCTGGTGATAAGAACACTTCATATTGCTCATCACCACACCAATTTGGTGTGATAGCTGAAATACCCCAAATAAGTAACGCTAGGGTGCTAAACCCCCAAAAAATAGCAGCACCGCTATGCCAAAGTATTTTTAACGCTTTACTCATACTCGTCCTTTAGTTTCTATTGTGAGGTTTTATCAATGAAAAAAGATGTGCATTAAAGAATTGCTGTTGCTTGAACATCGCGTTTTTTAAAATGGCATCTTGCTTGAAACCTAGCTTTTGTAATAACTTTATTGAGGCGGGGTTATCCTCACACACATACGCAAACACTCTGACGATATTCGTTTTAGTAAATACCGTTTCGAGTAGCATAGTCGCTGCCTTTGCAGTGATCCCTTGTTGCCAATACTCTTTTGCCAACCAGTAACCTAACTCGGCTGAGCGATTAAATTCAAATTCACCAGGGAGCACGCTCACGCACCCAATCAATTGATCATCCAACGTGATTGCTTTTATAAGCTCGCTCCTACTGCCTTCAGTGATCCACCAGTTTGCGTCGCTTGCGGTATATGGACTCGGGATTTTATTTGAAAGAAACTGAGTGACGTTTGTGTCGTTTAAAATTGAAATTAATTGTTCAGCATCTTGTTGTTGAAAGTCGCGAAGTGAAATCACAATTGCATCTGTACCTAAAATGGTTGTTTTTATGGTTTTGTTATTGATAGCAAAGAATGAGAATGGATACTAGCAAATGTTACTTTTAATCACCTTTAATAACGATTTATGCCGCTTCGCTTTATTGGCAGTCGTTTAGGAACGGTGTATGCTAAATCTAGTTTAAGCTTATCAAAAGGATTGATATGAAGCGTGTTTTTCTATTGATTGCAGCGGTTTTTGTAACCTCTTTGCAAGCTAATACTGATGTATTATCAGTGGATCCGGTCATGCTCTCTGGCAGTGCTTTTTCATTTGAGAATGATGCCAAGCGCTACCCTAAGCAAAGTCAATTTAGCATTGTCCATAGTGTATTAATGAGCAGTGAAAGCGGTCGCCGTTTAGCGGTTGTGACGATTGAAAACAAAGCATCGGGATCGCGAATTCTTCAGGCTGACCATATTATGGCGCTATTTGCCGATGGGCGTCGTGTGCATCCTCAGAGCTTTGACGAAGGTATTAAGTTAGATGATGGCGAAAAGCGTTCTTTGACCTTATCTTTTGGTGAAAACGAATACCCGATTTTAGCGGTATACACGAGTTTAAATGAGTAAAAGGAAGACCGATGAAACAACTTAAGCCACTGGCAATAACACTACTTTTAAGCTCACCGTTAAGCTTTGCAGTTGATAGCCAAGACTTTGTTAAAGATAACGTTTTCACTCAAGGCGTTGAAGGGCCAACCATGTATAACGGTGCCTTATACGCGGTGAACTATGCCCAGCAAGGAACCATTGGCCGCGTTGATAACATGGGCAAAACATCGTTATTTGTGCGCTTACCCGATGACAGCGTTGGCAATGGCCTACAGTTTGACTCACAAGGTAATTTGTTTATTGCCGATTATGTTAACCACAATATTTTAAAAGTACCTGCTGGCAGCAATAAAGCAGAAGTGTTCGCCCATAATAGTAAAATGAATCAGCCCAATGACATTGCTATCACCAAAAGTGGGGCGCTGTTTGCAAGTGATCCTAACTGGGCGAACGAAACGGGTCAGCTATGGCGTATCAATGCAGATGGCAGCACCCATTTACTCGAAAAAAACATGGGGACTACCAATGGAGTGGCGGTTAATAACGACAACACCAAGCTCTATGTGAACGAGAGTGTGCAGCGAGTTGTTTGGCAATATGACTTAGATGAGAACTTAAACATTAGTAATAAGAAAGCTTTTATTAAGTTTACAGATCATGGCTTAGATGGCATGCGCGTTAATAATCAAGGGCATGTGTTTATTACACGTTACGGCGCAGGGAAAGTGCTTGAAGTATCACCTAACGGCAAGCTCTTAAATAGCTATCAATTAAAAGGCCAGCATCCAACGAATTTGGCTTTCAACGAAACGCAAAACAAAGTGTATGTCACCATGCAAAAGCGCGGTGCAATAGAAGTCATTGAGCTTTAGCCTTGTTTTGCTCGCGCAATCGCGGCGGTGATAGCCGCTTTTGCTTGCGGACTATTTTGCCAACAACTTGAATGCAACATCGACGCGACTCGCTCAGCAATGGTGTTGGCATCAAACCCGGCTAACTCCTCAAACGATTCAATACCAATTTCTTCAAACCGTTTTATCACCGTTGGTCCGACACCTTTGAGTGCTAAAAGCGCACTGCGCTCTTGCTCGTTAAATGGCATGTTATCTGTCCTAAACTCTGTAATTGATCACTAAAATTGAAGGTGCTGACCTTGATTACAATATTACAAGGCCAGCAAAATAACTATCTAGTTAGTGACCTTTAATGTTGGGAAGTCATAACTACCTTCTTGAACCTCTTTGCTAGGCCCGTATAAGCGCATAATGATATAAGCATCTTTTTCAGGGATCGGTAACCAGTTTGAGTCACTTTCCTTACCTTTTGCACTCAGCTTTATCGTGTACATGCCGTCAGCATCAGGTGTAAGTGTGCGATCTCCACGGCTATGACGATTAATCTCATTGTGAGCCATTAAACGGTTATCAGAACCATAAACTGTAAACGACCAAAATTGACTTACATCAGGTGCTTTAAAACGCATAATGTATTCTTTGCCGTTAGCGCCATTGATGTTTTTACCGTCGCTACCTGTTTCAGCTTTTAAGTATACTGACTCATCAGGTGGTAAACCCCATTGACCTAAGTAGGTGCCTTCCGCGAATAAATCACGCTCTCCATCGCTAAGTTGCTCACGAGTACCAAGTAGTTTTCCTGCATTGGTCATTTCAGGGGCGAGTTTAACAAGGTGAGCCATGCCTAGCTCTTTGCCTTTTTTAGCGGCGGCTAGTTGGGCTTTACTAAAGTCATCTTTACAAGCTTCAAGACCGATAACTTTATATTTATCTAGCCATTTTTTGTCAGCGGTTGCCATGTCTCCATCACATAACACGTAGTTAACTCGTTGCACCCAATTGGTGTTTTCAGGGTTTGGATAGCTGCGCTCTTTCGCTTTTGGCCCTGCTACACCTAAATATGCTGAAAGCGTGCGAATATTCCACTTATCCATGTAATTTAATGCGGTTTTCTCATCTTCTTTGCCAACGGCCATGATACGGCCCATTAGTTTTAAAAGATTTGAATCAACACGAATAACTTCATCAACACTTGCTGGAACATCACCTTGCCAAGATCGAGAAGCAAACATAAAACTGCCACCTTCATTACCACGTAATCGTGAGCCGATCATTGACGTGGTGTAATGGCCCATGTCCATTGTGTGTAAAATCCAGTAACGTCCTTTATCCATATCTGGAATACTTACAATCACAGGTTCTGCGGCTACATCTAACCATCCCATTAGATGTAAGGTATCGTTATTGATAGTTACGTGTGCGGTATAAGTATCATCTGCTATATGGCGAATATTTTGAAAGCGATTAAGTGGGGTGTCTGTTTCAACAGCGGTTTCATAAAAAAATTTATATGCTTCATCAATTGAGTATGCATAGATGAATGCATCCTCGGCGAGTTTGTCCGGTATTGCATTTGCTAGGGCGGTTTGAGACGCAGCCAACACAGTTAAACTGAGTAACGCTTTTTTCATTATTAACTCCTTTTATATGCTTCGGTGAGGAAAAGTGAATAAGAAACACGATTTCACAAAGAATAAAGTAGCGTAAATGTAAGGTTCTGGGAACGATTTTTATACAAAGTTTGTATAAATTATCGTCTTAGTGATTTAGCTCAAATTATTCTGGCGATAAAAAAGCGCACCGGGCAGGGTGCGCTTGAGGGGATCAATCCTGTGTAGCTAAAACAGTAGGATTAATTAGAAGCTTGGGGCATATCTCAGTGAAACACCGACTGAGCGGCCAATCACACTATAATCACTTACTGTGTTAAAGTGGTTTGCGCCTACTTCAGGTGTTGGTGGTTCACGGTCTAATAAGTTATCGACACCAAAGTTAACAGCAAGTTCCTCATTAACTTGCCATGCAGCGGCAAAATCTAAGTAATTTTGTGCTGAGATTGTTTCTGAACGGTCGACAGCATACTCTACTTCACCGATTCTGCGCCAGCCAAGTTGGAAGTTCATGTTATCTAACTGCCAATCAATGCTTGCGCGGTGTTTGTAATCAGCTTGCAGGATACTCGCAAAGTCACCCGAACAGGCGCTGCCATAAGTTCCCTTACAGTCAATTTCAGCCACCGTACTGTTGTTTTGACGGGTTTGTTTAGTAACAAAGTTACCTTGGTACGAGAATCTAAAACGACCACCCATTTGCTCAGGTGCATCAATGACATAATTTGCTGCAACGTCGATACCTTCTTGCTCAATCGCGGCTAAGTTAAAGTCATTAACGATGGCTGTACTAATAAAGCCAGTGTTTGGATCGCGAAGTACCGCACCACACAATGGGTTATTCGGATTCGGGTCATCAACATAACAGCTTTGCAGTGCAGCACCTGGTTGAATTTGGCTTACCGCATCTGTTACACGAATACTGTAGTAATCGAGTGATAAATCAAAGCCTTCTAAATAGCTAGGTGTATAAACAATGCCTAATGTATCTGATTCAGCTTGCTCAGGTTTAATATTCGGGTTACCACCATAGGTGTACTCTGCGGTACTTGAATCAAACTCGGTGCCAACAGGTGGCGCACCAAACGCAGCACATTGAGTCGCATCACCGGTGCCCAGTAAACATGGATCGCCGTTATAACGCCCTGCTAGTCGTGGCACAAACTGGTCGCTATTTTGGTCAAATAACGATAACGATAGCGCTGTGATTGGGCTGGCAAACTCACCTAAGTTAGGTGCTCTAAACGCGGTTAAGCGGTTGGCGCGAATACGAATGTCGCTGTTTATTGCCCAGTTGATACCTAGTTTGTAAGTGTCTTCTGCTTCGGTATTTGAGTAATCAGAAATACGGTAGGCACCTTCAAAGCTAAGCTCTTCAGCAAAAGGTTTATCAACTAAGATAGGTACTAAAATTTCAGCGTAGAACTCTTCAGAGCTAAAGCTTGCGTCCATATCAAATGCGCTGATAGACGCAAAGCTGGTGCCGTTTCTAAATGCATCGCCCGGTGTTTGTTTACCGGTTTCTTTACGGTATTCATAACCGATTGCAAAATCGATAGCACCGGCTGGTAATTCAAATAAGAACCCAGAATCACCCGATAGCGTTGCTGAGATCACACTTTGAGTACGGTCGCGAGTGGTATAAAGCAGCGGATCGCTAAAGTCGCTGAAATCAAGGTTGGGATCAAAAATATCCACTGAATTTGCAAGGGCAGCAAAGCGACTATTACCGCTGTTATCATTGCGGTATGCGTTGTTGTAAATGGTGGCCACTTCATCCGTTTTGCCGTACTGGCCATATACGTCATAACGTAAGTAGTCAGTAATATCACCTTTTAAACCCAGTTGAAATTGCATTGAATCACGCACAGCTTCGGTGTGTTGCACACCTAAACCCAGGTTACGTTCAACATTAACAAGGGCATTGCCTTCGCTATCAAACGTGAGTTGGTCACGTAGTTCATCAGGAATATAGGCGTTGTCTTGCGTGAGGGTCACTTGTTCGTTAACAAAAATCGGTGTTTGGCCACTGGCACCCGCACCATTTACGGTCACTTTAGAATACATTGCGCGGCCATAGGCAATGGCACTGTCGCTCACATCAACGTCAAATAATAAGCCCGCAGAAAAACGGTCCATCGGTTGAGTTAAATAACGGTCAGCTGTGAAATCAGTTGTTTGACGCTCACTTGTTACAGCACCAGAATCAGCAATACCGATACTGTTGCCTGAGGCAACGTCAGTATAATAACCACCGCTGTTGATCATTGCTGTTGAGTTTTCAAGCGCATAGTCACGCTCGCCAGCTAACAGCTCTTTTCGTTCGGTGTAACCAATATAGCCTGTTACATGGCCGCGACCATCTGCGATGTCACCACCAAAAATTGCTTCAAAGTTAAGCTTTTCGTTACCACCGTCGGCACTTTCGTAACTGGTTGAGAATTCAGCGCCAGTAAAATCATCGTCTAAAACAAAGTTAACAACACCGGCTACCGCATCGGCGCCGTAAACTGCTGCTGCACCACCTGTTAATACATCAACACGTTTAATTAAACCGGCAGGAATAGTATTCACGTCAACCGAGTTACGAAAACTAAATGGTACCGCGCGAGTGCCGTCAATAAGTACCAATGTACGGTTTTGGCCAAGGCCGCGTAAATCAATCGTTGATGAGCCAAATGAGTCACCGACTGTGGCACCTGTGCTGTTGGCACCCGCCGCAGCTTGTGGCAGTTTTGCGGTAATATCTTCAACGTTCACTGCACGGTCTAGGTGAATTTGTGCTTCATCAACGCTCACCACTGGACTACTTGAGACCAGCTCGGTACGTTGAATACGTGAACCCGTTACGGTGATCACTTCAGGTTTTTTTGCTTCAGTGCTTTCTTCTGCGTGGGCATAACTAATTACTGAACTTACAGCGAGAGCTAAAGGAGAGAGCAGCAATAGTGAGCGATGCCCTGTTGATGTATTTGCTTTCATGGTGATTCCCTTGCGTTTTATCATTTAAATCAACGCAGGTTGGTGTCTGACCTAGACCATTTAGTTAATTTAATGAGTCATACTTTTTGTTATGATGCTTGTGTGTTCTCCTTTTGGGGAGCTCACCGGTACAGTTTTAAAGCAATTTAAAAGTCTTTGCAATAATTATTCTTTAAATCTATTATTTTAAAATATAAACTATTCCAATTCGTCAACCCGCTTATTTACATCTAATAAGCTGATTTTAAGTGATTTATTTATGCATCAACATATTGAAAAACTGTATTTAAGCGCAAAAAAAGAAAGAAAATTAATAATTGGTCTAATGAGTGGCACCTCATTAGATGGTCTTGATATCGCGCTATGCGAAGTATCAGGGCAGGGCATGGATACTCATGTAGAAGTATTAAAGTTTACGACGGTAGACTACGACGATGATTATAAAATGCGTGTGAAACGAGTGTTCGCCAAACGCGAATGTGATCTTGAAGAAGTCACTTTACTCAATCCTTGGATTGGTCAATTACATGGTGAAATGGTTGCCAAAACGTTAGCCAGCTGGGGAGTAGCAAAAGAACTTGTTGATGTGATTGCCAGCCACGGACAAACTATTTATCACTGCCCTAAAAACCAACACAAGCGTGCAGAATATGGCAATGCAACACTACAAATTGGTGACAGCGATCATTTAGCGGTGACTGCAGGTATTACGACCATCGCTGATTTTAGACAAAAGCACATTGCAGCGGGTGGCGAAGGTGCACCGCTTGCGGTATATGGTGACTACTTGTATTTCACAAGTACCAGCGAAAACCGTATATTGCTAAATATGGGCGGCATTGCAAACTTAACCTACTTACCTAAATCTGCAGATGCACGAGCGGTTTTTAGCTCTGATATAGGCCCAGGTAATACCATTATGGATGCCTATATACAGCGTTATTTTGCTCCACTTCATTATGATAAAGATGCCACTATTGCAGCAAAAGGCACGGTAAGTGAAGATTTACTCGCAGCGCTATGTGATGATGCGTTTTTTGCTTTAGGTTTTCCAAAAACCACCGGGCCAGAAGTGTTTAATCTAGACTATTTAGCCGCAGCACAAGCACGCTCGAATACGCAGAACTTATCGCACTTTGATGTGATGGCAACTTTAGTGCAGTTTTCAGGGGTAATGATTGCTAAAGCAATTAACCAATGCAGCGAAGGCTTGACCGATGTGGCTGTATACGCCAGTGGTGGTGGAGTTCATAACCCATTATTAATGGACATTATTTTGGCTAATTGCCCAGCGCTTTCTGTGATAAATAACACCGATTCGTTGGGGATAAATCCAGATGCAAAAGAAGCCGTGTTATTTGCTATTTTAGCGAACGAATGTTTGTCGGGCGGGCAACAACGCTTTGGTAATACCGAGCAAGGGATCCCCGATATTACCATGGGTAAAATTAGCTTTGCTGACTAAAAAAAAGCTAAAAAGCTTGCGCCAATATTACTGATGTAATGGCGTAAGCCATGGTTTTTAGCTTGCTCAGAAGTTAATAGCTCTGGTGATGTGCTTGCTGCAATGCTGACATCAAATTGGGCGCTGTCTTTAAGAGTTGCATGCATGCCGTGTAGCATTAATTGCAATACAAATTCACCACTGTGAGTAACGTTTTCTAAGGTAAGCATAATAACGTGCTGCTCTAGATCGTGTTGCGTTAAAGTGTGTGCAGTAAAATACGCAGACTCACGTGCATCAGGGCGCGTTGCACTGATAGAGATCACATCACCTTCATGGGCATCATCTGGCAGCACACAACAAAATACAACACGCTTTTGCTCATTAGCCGCAAAATGCAATTGTTCATATTCCATAGTATGCGCAAGCGCAGCACATAAAGGATCTTCACTAGAGGGGAGTGCAAACGAAAGTTGCACCAAGGCACTGTCCATTACTTCTTCATTACGTTAACTGATTAAATTAGCGTCAATTATTGATCAGTTAGATGACAGAATTATGACTATTGTCATATTGCGGATTATTTATTTCAGAAACAGAGAAAAGTTGAATGTTTGATTCGTTTGGTCGGATATTAGTCTGTCTTTTTTGATTGTTGTTGAACTCCTTCTTAAAACTAAGAATAAACAGCATTTCGCCCTCCTCTTTTTGCTTCATAAAGGTGTAAGTCGACTCTTTTGGCTGCCTGTTCAGATGTTTCATTTGGTGCAATTTCTATAACACCTAAACTTATCGTTGCGCTTATAGACAATGATGTGTGTTCCTTTTCGGCAACAGAAAGCCTAATACGCTCGGCAATATCTTTTGCATGCTCTAAAGATTGATTCTCAAGCACAATTAAAAACTCTTCGCCGCCGACACGACCTACCCGATCAGAACAACGGACTGTTTGCACAATCGTATTGGTTATGGAAATGATTAATTCATCACCAATATCGTGACCATATTGATCATTGACCGCTTTAAAATGATCGATATCGATAGAAATTAATGAGCTGACTTGTTGATTTAGTTTGTTTTGCAGCATGACGCTTCGTTTTAAATTTAATATAGCTCTTCGATTCGCTATGCCTGTTAGTTCATCTTTTAAAGCGAGTATTTCAAAGTACTTTTTCTGGCGAACTTGTTTGAATGTATAAACGGCGAATAAGAGTAAACACACGCAAGTTATCATCACAGTTAAGCCTTGCCAAAAAGACTTATCTTCGGCTACAGCTAAAAGTTTTTGTTGTAGCTTTGACTCAAGCTCTAAACGAGAAATCTCAAGGATCTGCTGTTCATAATTAAAGTTTAATCTGGCAGAAATAAGAGTGTTATTTGCGATAGCTTGTTGTTTATCTTTAATTAAAGCGATTAATTGTTGTTGAGATGCTATTTGTAAGGAAGTATCTCCTGTTGCAGCTGCAAGCTGAGAGGTTAAATTTAAATAACGCTCCTTTAAGCTCTCGGGCCAAGATTGTTGTTGCCCGGCGGTTATCTTCTCATGAGATGAAAGGGCAGCTTGCAACTGAGCTGTAGCCAAGTACCATTCTGATTTAGTGAAGTTGTAAAGAGTCAAAATCCAGCTGTCAGTAACCGAGAGCGTGTTCAACTCCGTTAGATATGACTCAGCCTGAGATAAACTATTAAGTTTTATATTGAGTTCTGTAAGTTTAATTAATATGTAAGCATATCCGTTGTCGCTTTCGAAACGGCGAACATCTTTTTTAATCGACTCGTATAGCTCAATAGCCTTTATTAAGTCGCCTTTTTCTTCATAGGCATACGCGAGTTGATCCGCTACTTTGTACTGCTCTTGCTCATTGAATTTCGTTAACGCTAATTTGGCTCGCTTCAGTTGTTCAATTGCAAGTTCATAGTTGTACAAAGCTATATGAATATCGGCAATTTCTTTTAATGCGAGGGCTTTTTCGTAGTCATTACCTGCTTTTTCAAATAACTGATAAGCAGTTTTAGCAGAGTCGAATGCCTCTTGATAGTTGCCTTTAGCTAACTGAATACGGTTAAGTACTATGTGGGCCAGAGCAATAATTGAGAGTTTTTTTGAAGAGGTTATTTCGTCTAATGACGGTATGTTAATTATTGGTTTTAAGTGTTCGAGAGCTTTCTGGTAGTTACCTTGCGTATACTCTTGACTTGCTTCACAGACAGCAAGTTCCTGTATTAAGTTTAAATTATTTGCTTGATGAATGACTGGTTTGGCTGTTTCTAGAAACTGTTTATATTCACTAATCCCGTTAGGAGTTGAAGGATTGGAAAACCAACATTTAAACGCCATCACTTGCGCATCATCTAGCGCATTTTCATAAGGCATTTGCTTTTCTAATCTAGCTAAAATTTCGACAGATTCAGAATATGTTGTATAACCGTGAAGAGCACGGCTGATTTCACTCTGAACATCCTTTGCAGCCACATTGGTTGCAAAAAATAGCAACAAGCACAATATCCTTATCATTTGAGCATTACTCCATACAGCTACTCTGATACCAATCAATGATATTTTCTTATAATTGCAGCTAGCTTAGCATAATGAAATTATTGTTTATAAGATTTTACGTTGAAAAAATATAAATAATTTAATGCTTTAAGCTATGCTTGGTTGCTTTTGGGGTTTGAAATTAGCTCAACACAAAGTAATGGAATTGCGTACCTAAAATGGTATGGTTACTTTAAATAGTTTTAATTAAAAGGATGTATTTTTCATGTTAAACAAAATATTACTTTGCAGTGCTTTTTTATTTTCTGTTACAGCACTGGCTGAAAGACCAGACTATTTTAATGATGAAATAGATAAAGAGTATCGCGCGGTATTAAAGCACATGGATGAAATGATGCCGCAAACCGATTTAGAGCTTGCCTACTTACCCTCTTTTTATCCGTTTAGCATCTTTGATATTCATGCAACTAAATTTACAAATGACAAAGATAAGCAAGCGTTCACTAACTTTAACTTAGGTGTGCTTGGTAGCCAGTTTTTAAATGTTAAAGAGCAAGTTGGAACAAAACTTCCAAATTTAGTTATTTGTAAAAAAGAAAAGTGTACTGAACAAAGACTTAAGTTAATTCGGTCATTTTTAGATGTATCGGAGGCAGAGATTTTGGCATTTAAAAATAGCCAAACTTTAAAACTTGTACAGCAATCTGCGCCGCACGTGTACCGTGTTAACAATACTTTTTATTCTCCCACCCAATTAATAAGCTATACACCATCAAAATATGCTGGGTTTGTACCCTCTGCCGATTATAAAATTTTAAGCCCTGATGCAGAGCCAAACTTGATGGAGCTATCAGCTGATACACAAGAACTCAGAGATTTAATGGTTGAGTATAAGGTTGCAGCTATTACAAAAGATGAGTATGACAGCGTCAATGTGATCTTTGGTGGCCTTAGCGATAATCATTGGGGAGTAGTCCTTTTAGAGAAATACACTATACCTAAAAGCGGTGATAGAAATGCTTTTGGCCTAGAGTACGACATAATCAAACCGCTCTCCAAGACAAGTTTTTATTATCAAACTAATTAAACCAAGTTTTTCAACAAACATTTATCAATGGAGTAAACAATGGGGTTGTCTGAAAATAACAAATCAAAGACCCATAGTTTTGTGTTGAAAAGTTTTGGATTAATAACACTTTTTATATCTCTGACAGGAAATGCTGCCGAACAGCAAATACAGCAGCAAGTTGATGCGTTTATTCAGAGCCAATATAAAGACCACGTCCTAGAGTTAGTCTCTGATAATGAAATTGGCCAATTAAAGCGTTTTTATGAGCATAGTGATGGCAGAGTCTCTATATTTTGGATTTATCAAACAGGCAATGTTTGGTTAGAGAAGTTGACTCTAATTAAGGTTCGGGGTGATGGTTATAGCGAGTTGTCGTCTATTTCTTTTAACGGCGTAGTAGATAGTACGAAAAAGATTGGCGAAGAGCTTGCCATACAAATACGTACATATGATGAAAGTGATCCTCGTTGCTGCCCTAGCAAGAAAACCACTTTACGCTACCGTATTTATAATGGTGAGTTAGTTAAGTTATAGCCTGATTGTTTTGCATCAGGCTATAAATCAAGAATTAGCAAATATGGTATTCGCCACGGGGTTTGTTGCTGAACATAAAGGCTTGTAACTCAGATTTAAGTACTTCGACAATATCCGTTGTAAAGGGCGTTCTTATTTCACCAGAGTCTAAATATCTCAGTAAATCAATTTCATGTTTAAGTGCTGACTGAATCGAATAACTAATTGGGTAGGTTACTTTAAACTGTTTATGCGATATCACATTGTCGTGGTTTTCAATGTCGACATAGAAAGTTAATTGCTCGTCTTCTTCGCAAATGTCGCTACAGGTGCCTTGCTCACGAATACAATCCAAGACAATATTTCTGATGAAAATATCAAATTCGTTCATATTAATCCCTCAATTTTTGCCCATCCATTGGGTACAACTGAAATCTAGCAAAAAATAATTAATCTAGCCAATTCAATTTTGCAGCTTTTGGATTAACTCTTTCTGAACGGGTTGGTTTAAAAGCATTAGGGGGAGGGGAAGTAGTTAGTTAATAGTCGTTAGAGGATAGAATGCGCGAAACAAGTTTCACGCCTACGTTGTAGCAGCGGCTTTATGCTGTGGCATTGATAAATATTACGAGAAACGAAATACGAGAAACTAGAAACGAAATACGAGAGGCGAGATACGATGGGCGAAATACGAGAAACGAAATACGAGAAACGAAATACGAGATACGATGGGCGAGGTAAAAACGCGATGTGAAATCACTACTACACAATCAGGTCCATACCAAATATAAAATCTGACGGACTAAAGCCTGACCTACAAGGTCGTCATTTATGGCGACTAGGGGTGAGGTAGACGCGCACCTCGATCCTCGCATCTCGATCCTCGCATCTCGATCCTCGCATCTCGACCCTCGCATCTCGAACCTCGTAACTCGAACCTCGAATCTCGATCCTCGCAACTTTCCCCTTTCCCCTAATAACTCGCTAACTACTCCTAAAGCCTAGAGCCTAGAGCCTAGAGCCTAGAGCCCAGAGCCCAGAGCCTAAATCCTAGCCCCTAAAACCTCTCCCCTCACAATCTCTGCGCCTTTACTTAGCGCACTAAGCTTGGCGCTTGCTATGTGGCGAGGGAGGGGAGCCATACCGCAGTTTGTACATGGGTAAAGCTTGTCGGCATCAACATATTTCAGGGCTTCGCGTAATGTCTGTGCCACTTCATCAGGGGTTTCGATTTCATTGCTTGCTACATCAATGGCACCAACCATCACTTTTTTGCCGCGTATGAGTGCTAATAGTTCAATAGGCACGCGAGAGTTGTGGCACTCAAGTGAAATAATATCGATATTCGACTTTTGAAGTTTCGGGAATACTTCTTCGTATTGACGCCATTCATTGCCCAGTGTTTGTTTCCAATCAGTGTTGGCTTTAATGCCATAGCCGTAGCAAATGTGCACGGCGGTTTCGCACTTTAAGCCTTCGATTGCTCTTTCTAGGCACTTTATGCCCCAGTCATTAACATCATCGAAGAACACATTAAACGCAGGCTCATCAAATTGAATAATATCAACACCCGCAGCTTCGAGCTCTTTCGCTTCTTGATTGAGGATTTTGGCAAATTCCCATGCTAGTTGTTCACGGCTTTGATAGTGGGCGTCATACAAGGTGTCAATCATGGTCATAGGGCCTGGCAGCGCCCATTTTATAGGTTGCTTGGTCTGCGAACGTAAAAACTTAGCATCTTCAACAAACACCGGTTTACTGCGTGATACCGGGCCAATTACACTTGGTACACTGGCTTCGTAGCGATTACGAATGGTCACTGTTTTACGGTTTTCAAAATCAACGCCATTTAAGTGTTCGATAAAGGTCGTTACAAAGTGTTGGCGAGTTTGCTCGCCGTCGCTCACGATATCAACGCCAGCTTGTTGTTGCTCTTGTAAGGCAACACGCAGCGCGTCTTGTTTGCCGTCGATAAGCTCTGCGCCTTGCAATTTCCAAGGCGACCATAAGGTTTCAGGCTCAGCAAGCCAAGCAGGTTTTGGTAAGCTGCCAGCTGTCGATGTGGGTAATAACTTTCTCATTTTTACTCTCTTTAAATCGCGTAGTTGGCAGACCATTTCTCAAGTACTGATTGATAAGGCTTAATAAAGTGCTGCTCAGTAAATTTACCTTGTGCAATCGCAAGTTGGCTGCGCTCTTCACGGTCGTAGACAATTTGCGTGATCGAGTGATCGGCGTTTCTTAAATTTGGTTGATAGCAACTACCCGCCACGGCATTGGCGTTATAAATTTCTGGACGGTAGATTTTCTGGAATGTTTCCATGGTGCTAATCGTGCTGATCAACTCTAAGTTGGTGTAATCGTTCAGCAAGTCACCAAAGAAATAAAACGCCAGCGGAGCAACAGTGTTTGGTGGCATAAAATAGCGTACCTGCAAGCCCATTTTTTTAAAGTATTGCTCGGTTAATGACGACTCATTTGGTTGGTACTCAGCACCTAAAATTGGGTGTTGGTTTTCTGTGCGATGGTACGTTTTGTTGTCAGACACGCTTAAACAAATAACCGGTGGTTTTTTAAAGTGCTGTTTGTAAGTCTCTGAGTCAATAAAGTATTTAAAGAGTTTACCGTGTAAGTCACCAAAGTTTTCGGGAATGCTAAATTCGTTTTTCGCTTTGTTATGATCAAGCAGCAGTACACTAAAATCATAATCGCGCACGTAAGATGAAAAGTTATTACCAACAATACCTTCGATACGTTCATTAATTTGGTGATCAATGATATTAGTTTTTAGCACTTCAATTGACGGGAATGCCTCTGCGCTTTGTGCAATTTCTAAATCAACAGAGATGATCTCAAGCTCTACTGAGTAGCGATTGCCTTGCGGGTTATCCCAGTTTGCTAGCGCATTAAAGCGACTATCAATCATTTTTAATGCGTTACGTAAATTCTGTTGGCGACTTTCACCGCGAGCTAGGTTTGCAAAGTTTGTGGTAAGTCGTGTGCTATTTGACGGATGATAATTCTCGTCGAGGCAAATGCTTTTAATTGTAAATCTGAAATCGTTGTTCATGGCAATGTATCCAAAAGTCCTGAAATAAATGATTGCTGCTCACCTTCCTTAAATCGCTAGGTCATTAACCTTAGGTTGCTCTGCAGCGGTAATAAATTTATACGTGGTCATCACCATGAAGAAAAACGTTTTTATTTCAGGTAAAACATGAGGCAGATTCATGAATATTTGCTGTTTTAGTAAAACATTTAGGAAGGGATAGTGAAAAAATGCTTCAAAGCTAATTCAGACGTCTGGATTTCTAAATTGGTTTGTTGGAGTTGCAGTAATTTCATATAAAACGTGAGTAATATTCACTACTTAACCCTACTTTTGAGAGCAACCCCGTACTTTATTGTTGTTATACTCGTCTCCCTAAACCAACAACACAGACAAATACAATGAATGAATTAATCGTGCTTATTATTGCTTGCGCCATACTTGGTAGCGGGGTGGGCTTTTTAGCGGGGCTCTTAGGGATTGGTGGAGGCCTAGTCATTGTGCCTATTTTAAGCATGATCTTGCTGCACTTTCAGGTGTTACCTGCTGAGCAAGTTGTGCTGGTGGCGATTGCTACATCGCTTGCCTCAATTCTTTTTACTTCAACGTCATCAGCTATCGCTCACCATAAAAATGGTAATGTGCCTTGGCAATTGGCTCCGTGGGTTATGACAGGGGTTGCACTAGGCGCTCTTATCAGTGGCTTTTTGGCTTCGCTATTGCCTGCAAATGTGGTGCGAATTGTATTCGCTCTGAGTGTGGTGCTTATTGCATTAAAAATGATTTTCAGCAGTAAAAATGACAGCCAAACATTATGCTCGCTACCTAATAAAGGCCTTTTGACACTTTATACAACCATCACGGGTGGTCTATCTGCCATGATAGGTATTGGCGGTGGTGCGGTCCTTGTGCCGTTACTGACGTTTTTCTCGGTTGATATGAAAAAAGCCATTGGCTGTGCTTCGGCCTGCGGTATTGTCATTGCGCTATTTGGCTCAGTGGGTTACATCAGCTCGGGCAGTCAGTACTTTACATTAAAAGAGGGCTTTGCTGGTTTTGTTTATTTGCCTGCCTTGTTTGGCATTGTGTGTACTTCGTGGTTTACCGCGCCATTAGGTGCAAAAGCAACGCATCATTTACCCGTCTCTACTATTAAAAAAATATTTGCTGGGCTGTTGCTAATTATGGCTGTGAATATGCTCGCTAAATAGTATTAACTTATTAATTCGACAACACGAAAGTCGTTTGTTAATGTCAGTTAAGCAGTTTTTAGGCTGCTTAACTGCCTTTTTCGAAAGCTGTAGGCGCTATTTAAGGACTCTTTTTTAAGGAACATGCTATGGATCGTCGGTGCTCTCAAACAAGTAAAAAAATACTAAGCTCTTTATTTGTTGCTCTATCACTAATGGCTTTGCCAGTGACTGCTGAGCCAACAAAATCTCTCGAGACTCACCATGCTTTAATGGGCCAAATTCTCAGTGCAAATCAACAAACACCCCTTACAGGTTTTGCACTTCATGTGATTGTTGATGATGGACATGCTTTTTCAACGGCAAAGCAAAGTAAAGAAAATGCGCCGCAAGTTATTAATCCAAATAGTTTATTTAGAATTGCCAGTGTGACCAAAACCTTCACTGCGGCAATGGTGCTTCGTTTGCATGAAGAAGGTAAATTAAACCTTGATACAACGCTTGATAAGTTAATTTCTGACGACTTTTTTGCGCTTCTTGAAAGCGATGGCTATGCCCTTGATAAAATGACGCTTAAACAAGTGCTGAGTCACACGGCAGGGTTATACGATCACGCCCAAAGCGATCAGTATTTAGCTGGCATAATGGCAAACCCGCAGCAAGATATAACGATGCGTGAGCAAATTAAAGGGTGTGTAGAGTGGGGCGACCCAGTAGGTAAACCTGGTGAGCGTTTTTCATATTCAGATACCGGGTATGTGTTACTCGGCCACATTATTGAAAGAGTGACAGATTTACCGCTACCTGAAGCGGTTCGCCAATATTTAAGTTTCGATAAAAACCAGATTGAAAATGTGATCTGGGAACGGGGTGATACGGTTGCTGTGGATGAGTCTCGACGCGTACATCAATACTTGCATGGCACCGACACGTTTAATTGGAGCCCAACAGTCGATTTATATGGTGGCGGTGGGCTTGTTGCCAGCCCAATCGGTATGGCTAAATTTTATCAGGCTTTATTTTCAGGTAAGGTCTTTAAACACCCAGAAACACTTACACTCATGCTCTCGGATACAGGCTTACCTGCAGATAGCCCTTATCGTTTAGGTGTATTTGCCAAAGACTATAACGGCACCTTGGTTTATCAACATGGTGGCTTTTGGGGCACTTTGGTGATGTATGAACCAACAACGCAGGTGGTGGTAGCAGGGGCTGTTACTCAGCAAAAAGACTACGCCCAGCTTGAAAAAGTAATGAGTGGCTATTTAATTTTACAAGCAAAATCAGCACTCTAAACACGCCAAAATCTAAACTGGCGCACATATGCGCCAGATCCTTTCTTTAGTTCAATTCAAGCTAAGTCATTATAGAAGAGAAATGACTTGCGCACTTCATATAACAAAAATATTATATAACCAAATTGTTATGGAGTGAGTCGTGAAAGTTCTCTTTTTATGTACAGAAAATTCAGCCCGTTCAATTATGGCTGAGGCGTTGCTTAAACATCACGGTAAAGGTGAGTTTGAGGTGTTTAGTGCGGGTACTGAACCTAATGCGGTAGACCCTCGTACGCTTGCGGCGATTGAGCATTTTGGTTTAAAAACCGATGACTTACACTCAAAGCACTTAAACGATGTAACTAACCTCCATTTGGATTACGTCATAACTTTATGTGATGACGCTGCCAAAGAATGCGCCAATCGCGTCGATGGCAGCCATTGCCTTGCATGGGATTTTATCGATCCTAAAACGCGTCCTGAACCCCACGCCTTTGAAAAAACCTTGCAAGAGCTCAATGAGCGAATCAAACAGTTTGTGCAATCCCATAACAAAGAAAAACCAGCATCGATTTCGCCAACCACATTTTATAAAGCGCTTGCAGATGATATTCGTTTAAAAAGCTTATTACTAATCGCCGTTGAGCAAGAGGTTTGCGTATGCGAACTAATGACGGCACTTAATGAGCAGAGCCAGCCAAAGGTTTCAAGGCATTTAGCGCAACTTAAAAAACAGGGCATTTTGTCGGATAGAAAGCACCAGCAGTGGGTGTTTTACTCTTTAAACCCGACCTTACCAATGTGGATGAAACAAACAATTACCTCGACCGTGGTAAACGAACCTAATTTTATAGAAAACGAGTTAGCAAGGCTAAATGCGATGGGCGATGATCGCCCAACTCGTGTGACGCGCTGTTGCAATTAAACAAAACGGTTTGCTGTTAACTGTCGGCAAACCCGGTAAAACAAGTTAGACAATTTTAAAAAGTAGGAGCTTAACAATGGCAATTAAAGTAGGCATTAATGGTTTTGGCCGTATGGGTCGTTTATCGCTAAGAGCAGCGTTTACATGGGACGACGCTGAGTTTGTGCAAATTAATGACCCAGCGGGTGACGCAGCTACATTGGCTCACTTACTAAAGTATGATTCGGTGCACGGTATTTGGCCTCATGAGGTTGAAAGTAACGACAACGCTGTGATCATCGATGGTCAGATGATTAACGTTACACAAAATAAAGCGATTGCAGACACTGATTGGTCTGGTTGCGATATCGTTATTGAAGCCTCTGGTGTGATGAAAGAAAAGTCACTACTTCAGGCATATCTTGACCAAGGTGTGAAGAAAGTCGTTGTCACTGCCCCTGTAAAAGAAGACGGTGTGCTGAATATAGTGATGGGTGTAAACGACGATTTATACGACGTAAACCAACACGATATTGTGACTGCCGCATCGTGCACTACCAACTGTTTAGCGCCTGTGGTTAAAGTATTGCAAGAAAAAATTGGTATCAAACATGGTTCAATGACCACTATTCACGATATTACTAATACGCAAACTATCTTAGATGCGCCGCATAAAGACTTACGACGTGCTCGCGCATGTGGCATGAGCTTAATTCCAACTACAACCGGCTCTGCAACAGCGATTACACATATTTTCCCTGAACTTAAAGGTAAATTAAATGGCCACGCGGTTCGTGTGCCGTTAGCCAATGCATCAATCACAGACTGTGTGTTTGAAGTTGAAAAGCCCACTACTGCTGAGCAAATTAACCAGTGGATGCAAGAAGCCGCAGAGGGCCAGCTAAAAGGTATTTTGGGCTATGAAGAAAAGCCACTTGTTTCTATCGATTACAAAACTGATCCACGCTCAAGCATTGTTGATGCGCTATCAACCATGGTTGTCAACGAGACACAAGTTAAGCTGTATGTTTGGTACGATAACGAATGGGGTTATGCAAACCGCACCGCCGAACTTGCCCGTAAAGTTGCGCGATCACTACAAGGTTAAAAGCAATGACGCGTTTGGCTAATCTTCCCGCTGATATAAAGCAGTACTTAATTGTCACTGGGAATTACTGGGCATTTACGCTTACAGATGGCGCATTGAGAATGTTGGTGGTACTGCATTTTCATGCGCTTGGCTACTCGCCTTTGAGTATTGCCATGCTGTTTTTGTTTTATGAGATTTTTGGTGTTGTCACTAACTTAGTGGGCGGCTATTTAGGCGCAAGGCTTGGTTTAAACAAAACCATGAATATTGGCCTTGCCATACAGGTTGCAGCCTTGTTCATGTTGGCAGTCCCCCCTGAATGGCTAAGTGTTGCCTATGTGATGCTGGCGCAAGCGCTGTCGGGCATTGCCAAAGATCTCAATAAAATGAGTGCTAAAAGCTCAATTAAAATGCTGGTTGCCAGTGGCCAAGAAGGCACCTTGTTTAAATGGGTGGCGATACTTACGGGCTCTAAAAACGCCTTAAAAGGTGTGGGCTTCTTTTTAGGTGGTTTACTTCTCACATTAATGTCGTTTAAAGGCGCAATGCTAACCATGGCTGCTACTTTGCTGGTGGTGTGGTGTTTTAGTCTTTATGCACTTAAAAATGATTTAGGCAAAGCCAAAAACAAACCTAAGTTTAACGAGATATTTTCAAAAAGCAGTTCAATCAACATTTTGTCAGCAGCAAGATTGTTCTTGTTTGGTGCGCGTGATGTTTGGTTTGTAGTTGCACTTCCGGTGTTTTTATCACAAGCCTTTGGCTGGGATCATTGGACCGTGGGGGCTTTTATAGCTGCGTGGATCATTGGTTATGGAATAGTGCAATCTTTTGCACCTAAAATCATTAAGCTTAATAAGCAAACATCACCAAGCGCAGAAACAGTTAAGTGGGCATCCTTGCTTGCGGTAGTCACCTTAGCCATTGCTCTTGCCATTGGTTTTGACTGGGCAGTAAAACCAATGCTGATAGGCGGACTGATGTTGTTCGGCGTGGTCTTCGCGATTAACTCATCTTTGCACAGCTACTTAATTGTTAGCATGGCTGATGCCGATGGCGTATCACTTGATGTCGGGTTTTATTATATGGCCAATGCCATGGGACGCTTGATTGGTACTGTGTTGTCAGGCTTAGTGTTTCAGCTTTATGGCTTAGCAGCCTGTTTAGCTATCTCACTATTATTTATAGTTATTACTGCCCTTACTTCGACTAAATTGCCAAAACAAATTTAGTTAAATCTAAACACGCCCTATAAAGGTAAGCAAGCTTTCTTGCTTACCTTTATTCATGCATAGCATCAGAAATAATAAAATCATACCAATTCGCTTAATTTAGTAGTCTATTTTGAGGCAAAGAAACCTCGTTGATAGCAAGGCAAAAATTTCGTTATTTAGTTGTTCTAACTCAGAAATTTTTAACGCAGGTAGCGACAGGTTT
>NZ_PNCP01000056.1:0-25276 GCF_005886115.1 Pseudoalteromonas sp. S4492 | reverse complement strand
CAACGTGAGTTAGCGAGTTGCTAGTTAGCAAGGGTAAAGTTGAACTGTGGGGTTGTTAAGTACAGAGTCACCCCACTAACAACCCCATGTAGGAGGCACTTCAGTGCCGAATAGACAAGAGACATCAGACGTCAGATATTAGAGGTCAGTTGAGCTGTGGGGTTGTTTAGTACAGAGTCACCCTCAGCAACAAACCCCGTAGGAGGCACTTCAGTGCCGAATAGACAAGAGACATCAAAGGTCAGATATTAGAGGTTAGTTGAACTGCGGGGTTGTTTTGTACAGAGTCACCCTCAGCAACAAAACCCCGTAGGAGGCACTTCAGTGCCGAATTCAGACCAGAACAAACACATTCACGGCTAAATAGTTAGCGAGTTGTTAGTTAGCAAGGGTAAAGTTGAACTGTTGGTTTGTTTAGTACAGAGTCACCCTCAGCAACAAACCCCGTAGGAGGCACTTCAGTGCCGAATCTAGACCAGAACAAACACATTCATGGCTAAAGCCATTCCTACAAGTAAACTTTGCCTAGAGCCTAGAGCCTAGAGCCTAGAGCCTAGAGCCTAGAGCCTAGAACCTTCTGTAGATGAAGACGCAGTACCAAACACCCACACCGCGCGGCTGATCGCTGACGGCTGATAGCTCTGTGTTGGGTTTCGCTTCGCTCTACCCAACCTACGCCAGACCTTAAACTTTACTCTTTCAACTTTCCCCTCGCTAACTTTACTCTTTCTAACTTATACCCCAAAAACAAAAACGCCAGCATATAGCTGGCGTTTTTTAATCTTAAGGTAAGCTTGGTATTAAGCTTTTGGACCTGCTGATTTGATTGCTTCTGAAACATCGTATTTAGCGAAGTTTTCAGTGAAGTCAGAGGCTAGTTTGTTTGCGTATTCTGCGTACTTCTCTTTATCTTCCCATGTGTTGATTGGGTTAAGAAGTTGGCTGTCTACACCAGGAACTGCCACTGGTACATCTAAGTTTAGAACGTCGATGTGTTGCGTTTCAACATCAGCAAGTTTACCTGATACGATTGCGTCAACAACAGCACGTGTTGTTGGGATATCGAAACGTTGACCAGTACCGTAAGGGCCACCTGTCCAACCTGTGTTCACTAGGTATACTTTAGCGCCAAATTCACGTACACGCTTCATTAGAAGCTCTGCGTAAACGCCAGCAGGACGTGGGAAGAACGGAGCACCGAAACATGTTGAGAATGTAGACTCGATGTCGCTTGTTGAACCGATTTCAGTTGAACCTACTTTCGCCGTGTAACCGCTTAAGAAGTGGTATGCAGCTGCTTCTTCAGTTAATACTGAAACTGGAGGTAATACACCGCTCACGTCGCATGTTAAGAATACAACGGCTTTTGGCTCGCCAGCACGGTTTTCTACTTTACGTTTTTCAACGTGCTCTAGCGGGTAAGCTGCGCGGCTATTTTGTGTAAGGCTTGTATCATGGAAATCTGGTACACGGTTTTCGTCAAGTACCACGTTTTCTAAGATTGTACCGAAGCGAATTGCATTCCAAATAACTGGTTCGTTCTTTTGCGAAAGATCGATACATTTAGCATAACAACCACCTTCGATGTTAAATACGCTACCTGGTGCCCAACCGTGCTCGTCATCACCGATAAGGAAACGAGTCGGGTCTGCAGATAATGTTGTTTTACCTGTACCAGATAGACCGAAGAATAATGCTGTATCGCCTGCTTCACCTACGTTTGCAGAGCAGTGCATTGGTAACACACCTTTTGCAGGAAGTAGGAAGTTTTGCACAGAGAACATTGATTTCTTCATTTCGCCAGCGTAGCGCATACCAGCTAGTAGTACTTTGCGTTGTGCGAAGTTGATGATTACAGTGCCGTCACTGTTAGTGCCATCACGCTCTGGGTCACATACAAATGACGGTACGTTCATTACCTGCCATTCTGGGAAGTCCGCAGTATTGTATGTTTGTGGTTCGATAAACATGTTTTTGGCAAAAATATGGTGCCATGCAGTTTCTGTCGTTACTACAACTGGTAAATAGTGCTCAGGATCAGCGCCAACTTCTAGGTGAGAGATGAAGTGGTCGTTGCTTTCCACGTGATCTTCAACACGTGCCCATAACGCATCAAACTTGTCTGCATCGAATGGGCGGTTTACGTTGCCCCATTGGATTTCGTTTTCAGTGCTTGGCTCTTGAACAATAAAACGATCTTTTGGAGAGCGGCCAGTACGTACACCGGTTTTAGCAACAAAAGCACCATTAGCGGCTAGAGTCCCTTCGCCACGACGAATAGCGTGTTCGACAAGTTCAGCTGCTGTAAGATCAACAAAACTAGTAGCGTTTGCAGTCATGTTTATACCTAAATTGTGAGAGATTGAACGGGATAGCTCTGGGGTTCTTAGTTTTCCCTTTTGCTAAAATAATAGTAACAGAAGGATTAGGGATATTCGAGTGTCTGAAGGGCTTAAAAAGGCATATATTTGGCAAAAAACATGAATAATTTCAATGATACCGGTGTCATAAAATGACGCATTTTCATGACACCGGTATCATTAGTTTTGAAATTTTTTTTAATAAAAAAGCCGCACTGATGGCGGCTTTTAATATAATAATATTTATTATGGTGTATTAGTTAAATATGGCTTTAATATCTTGCTCATTGAAAATGTAATCTTTTAAGCAATAATGACAGCTAATTTTTACTTCACCATTTGCTTGTACATCAGCTAGTAATTCGTCTTGACCAACATTTACTAACGCAGCAATTGTTTTGTCTCGGCTACAGCCACAGCGGAAACTAATAGACTGTGGTTCGAATAACTGAGGGTTATCTTCATGGTACAGTCGAGTTAGCACAGTGTTTGCATCTAAACCTAGTAACTCTTCATCTTTAATTGTGTTGCTAATCGCTTCTAGATGAGTGAAGTCTTCTACCGACTTTTCTTTATTCACCGGTAATACTTGTAAGAATAAGCCAGCTGCTTTTGCTGTGTCTGCTGTTACTTCTGTTGCAAACCAAAGACGGGTTTTTAACTGTTCCGATTGCTCAAAATAGTTTTCAAGGCATTTATCTAAGCTATCGTGCTCTAACGGTACAATACCTTGGTATCGTTCACCTTTAGTTGGCGTAATTGTAATAACCATATAGCCATTACCAATTAAGTCTTTTATTGAGCTTCCTGTTACTTCACCTTGTAGACGCGCGATGCCTCGCATGTTTTGTTTATCGTCACCATTAATTACGGCATATTTAACAGGGCCATCGCCTTGTAGTTGAACAGCGATTTCGCCTTCAAACTTTAATGTGGCCGTTAATAAGCAAGTAGCAACAAGCAATTCACCTAATAGGGTTTGCACAGGTGCTGGGTAATTATGGTTTGCGATCATCTCTTGATAAGTATTTTCAATTTGTACGAGTTCACCACGTACATCGAGCTGATCAAATATATAACGATGAAGTAAATCTTGTTGCATGAGTTGCATTACCTAACTTGATTTCATTTTTAACAGTTCACGTCTTTGCTTTTTATCTGGTTTACGATCAGGGTGTGGAGCAAAGAAGCTGTTGTTCTTACGGGCGATAGCATTTGCTTCGCGTTTCTCAATACTTGCTTGAGTTTCTTGGTATAAGGTTTGTGCAATGGGGGCGCCTTGACGTTTTTCAAGGATCTTTTCAATTGTCACCACCTTTTCGTCGACCCCTTGTAGCAGTTTTACCATTGCACCCAGTTCGACTATTTTGCTGGGTTTGGTACGTTGACCATTATAATGTACTTTGCCGCCTTGCACCATGTCTCGTGCTATTGAACGGGTTTTATAAAAGCGTGCAGCCCATAACCATTTATCAAGGCGCACGCTTAATTCGTCTTGTTTGTCTTGCGACTTATTAGTGTTACCTTTTGACACAATTGTGCTCTTTTAAAGCTGCTTATATATAGGCAAAATTTACCATGAAACTTAATCACAAAGAAACAGTCATAATAATTCCTTGCAGCCCCTGTTCGTCGAATTTACCTTGTTTACAAAGTTTAATATACGTGCGCTTGTTGAATGAAAAATGAAAAGGTACTATAGGCCAGCTATCAAGCAGTAAATTAAAATAAGAAATAGAGTTTATGGATCAACACTTACAACAAGTTAAACAGTTTTTAAACGGCTTACCTCATGCCAAGCTAAGTGCATTTGTAGTGCTGTTAGTTGTTGTTTATATTGCCTTTTTGTCATCTAAGTTGTTCTGGCTGGTGTGGCCTGAACCCGAATCAAAAGCGTTGCCTACAGCGGGTGTTAATACCTCGGCTAAACGCGCTGAGGCTGTCAGCTCTCGACAAATTATCGAACAAAATTTATTCGGCAAAGTTGTTGTCGAAACTAAAAAACCTGCCGCAAAACAAAATCAAGTCATTAACAACGCCCCTGAAACACGTTTAAGTATTAACCTAACGGGTATTGTTGCGGTAAGCCAAAATGACCAAGCGGGTCTTGCAATTATTGAGTCACAAGGTAAGCAAGAGACGTATGTGGTGGATGATGCTATTTCTGGAACACGTGCCAAGCTTGCTCAAGTACTGCCCGACCGAGTGATTTTAGATGTTAGTGGGCGTTTTGAAACCTTAATGCTTGATGGTCTCGATTTTACAAAAACAGTTTCTATGCCTGTGTTGGCAGAGCGTGAAGAGTCAGAGTTAACTGAAGGCCCGCAGCTTGATGAGAATAATGAAATTAATGCGACTGAAGATGAAGAAGTAAAAGAAGCGCTTATCGAAACACGTGAGGAAGTATTAGACGATCCCGGTAAATTATTTGACTATATTCGCGTCTCTCAAGCGATGGTTGATGGTGAGTTAGTAGGGTATCGCTTAAGTCCAGGTAAAGATCCTGCTTTATTTAAGCAGATGGGATTAATGAATAATGATTTAGCTATTGCGATTAATGGCTATCAATTAAATGATTTGAAACAGGCAATGTCAGCAATCAACGAATTACGTAATAGTACTGACGCAAGTATCACTATCGAACGCGATGGTGAGCAAATTGATGTTCAATTTAGCCTGCAATAACTAGCTTTGGAGTTTTTATAGAATGGTTCACGCGCTACACCTCACAAAAATCAAAAAAGGGTTAGCTAAATATGCAGCGCTTTTTTTATTAACAGGATTATCGCTTTCAGTATCTGCTGTTGAATATGCGGCTAACTTTAAAGGCACTGATATTAATGAGTTTATTAATATCGTTGGTAAGAATTTAAATAAAACTGTGATTATTGACCCGAATGTGCGCGGCAAAGTAAACGTGCGCAGCTACGAGTTAATGGATGAGAAGCTTTATTATCAGTTCTTTTTAAATGTACTTGAGGTTTATGGTTATTCAGCTGTTGAAATGGATAACGGTATTCTTAAAATCGAAAAAAGTGCAGATGCGAAAAAATCAAACGTGCCACTGATCACCGAAGATAATCAAGCCAGTGGCGATATGATGGTGACACGTGTTGTACGTGTTAAAAACGTAAGTGTACAAGAGCTAGGTCCATTAGTACGTCAATTTAGCGATCAAAAAGATGGTGGTCATGTTGCCAACTTTAATGCTGCTAACGTAATGATGTTAACGGGTCATGCTGCTTCAGTTAACCGCTTAGTCGAGATTATTCGCTCGGTTGACCAAGCTGGTGACAAGCGTGTTGATATCGTAAAGCTTAAATTTGCCACAGCGGATGATGTGGTGTCTGTTGTTGAGAACATCTACAAAGATAGTGGCAAGGGCAGCATTCCTGAGTTTTTAATTCCTAAAGTAGTCGCAGATGGCCGTACTAACAGTGTTATTGTCAGTGGTGAAGCGCAAGCGCGTACTCGTGCTGTTGAATTGATCAGTCGCTTAGACGGTGAATTAGAAAACCAAGGTAACACTAAGGTTATCTACCTTAACTATGCAAAAGCAGAAGACCTTGTAAAAGTACTACAGGGCGTAAGTAAAACTCTGGCAGAAGATGCACAAGGTGGCGCGACTAAAACACGTACGCGTAGTAAAGGCGAAACCAGTATCGAAGCGCATCCTGATTCAAACTCGCTCGTTATTACTGCACAACCAGATACCATGCGCTCGCTTGAGCAAGTCATTGAGCGTCTTGATGTTCGTCGTGCGCAAGTACTCGTCGAAGCTATTATCGTTGAGGTATTAGAAGCTGACGGTATCAACTTAGGCTTGCAGTGGATTTCAGAGCAAGGCGGGATGATGCAGTTTAACAACGGTACAACAGTGCCTGTTGGTTCGTTAGCTGTTGCAGCAGAACAAGCGCGTGATGAAACTATTACTAAGACGGTCATTGGTTCTGAAACCGGCGTTGCTACCGAATATGAAGAAACATCAGAAGGTGACTTAACGGGACTTGCTTCACTGCTAGGCGGTATTAACGGTCTAGCCATGGGCATTGTTAAAAACGACTGGGGAGCAATTATCCAAGCTGTTTCAACCGATACTAACTCTAATATTCTTGCTACCCCGTCTGTAACGACCATGGATAACGAAGAAGCATCAATGATTGTTGGTCAAGAAGTACCGATTATCACAGGCTCGCAAACAGGCTCAAATAACGCTAATCCATTCCAAACTGTTGAACGTCAAGAAGTCGGTGTGAAGCTAAAAGTAACACCACAAATTAATGATGGCTCAGCAGTTCAATTAACGATTGAGCAAGAAGTTTCAAGCGTAAGTGGTGCTACAGCGGTTGATATTTCAGTTAATAAACGTGCAATTAAAACTACGGTTATGGCTGATGATGGTGGCATGGTTGTACTAGGCGGCTTGATTGATGAAGACGTGCAAGAAAGTGTCTCTAAAGTGCCATTGTTAGGTGATATTCCGATACTTGGTCATTTATTCCGTTCAACCAGCACTAGTAAGCGTAAACGTAACCTGATTGTCTTTATTCGTCCTACCATTGTGCGCGATGGCATTAGCATGAATAAATTAAGCCACTCGAAATATAACTTTATTCGTGGTGAACAACACAAACAAAAAGAAGATGGTATTGATTTAATGCCGTTGACGGATGCACCAATCCTTCCTGAATGGAATGACGCCTTGGTATTACCGCCAACTTACGAAGAATACCTGAAACAACAAAACGCGAATGAGCGCAACGATGACTAATGCAATTACAGAAATCAATGACGAGCTAGCATCCGACGCGCCAGCAAATCATGATGAGCTGCTAACAAGTGATGATCTTGTTAGCTTGCCGACTAAGCGTTTGCCGTTTTCGTACGCGCGTCGTACCGGTGTGCTGTTAGGTAAAGATCAAGATAACTGGACTGTATACTACCGAGGTGAGTTAGACGTTGATGCTTTACTAGAGGTGCGTCGTATCGCAGGTCATGGATTTGCGTTAGAGCAATTGCCTGACGATAAGTTTGAGCTATTACTTGAAGCCTCATACCAGCGAGATAGCTCTGAAACACAGCAAATGATGGAAGATATCGGCAACGAAGTTGATTTATTCTCGCTTGCAGATGAATTACCGCAAACAGAAGATCTCCTTGCTGGTGATGACGATGCGCCAATCATTAAACTGATCAACGCGATGCTGAGCGAAGCAATTAAAGAAGGTGCTTCAGATATTCATATCGAAACCTTTGAGCAAGAGCTGGTAATTCGTTTTAGGGTTGATGGCGTACTAAAAGAAGTACTAAAGCCTAACCGTAAACTCGCTTCATTGTTAGTGTCGCGTATTAAGGTTATGGCAAAGCTAGATATTGCTGAAAAACGTATCCCGCAGGATGGCCGTATTAGTTTACGTATTGCTGGCCGTGCTGTTGATGTGCGTGTATCGACGATGCCATCAAGCTTTGGTGAGCGAGTTGTATTGCGTCTACTTGATAAGAACAACGCACGCCTGAATCTTGAAGATTTAGGTATGACGGAACGTAACCGTGAATTGTTCGCTGATTTAATCAGTAAGCCGCACGGTATTATCCTAGTAACCGGCCCTACGGGTTCAGGTAAAAGTACCACCTTGTATGCGGGTATGAGCCAAATCAACTCTCGGGATCGCAATATTCTTACCGTTGAAGATCCAATCGAGTACGAGATCCCAGGTATTGGTCAAACCCAGGTAAATACCAAAGTTGATATGACCTTTGCCCGAGGCTTACGTGCCATTCTTCGTCAAGACCCTGACGTCGTAATGGTTGGTGAGATCCGTGACCTTGAAACAGCGCAAATTGGTGTGCAAGCGTCATTAACTGGTCACTTGGTTATGTCGACACTGCATACGAATACAGCGGCCGGTGCTATTACGCGTATGGAAGACATGGGCGTAGAGCCTTTCTTGCTTTCATCGTCGTTATTAGGTGTATTGTCACAACGTCTAGTGCGTACATTATGTAATAGCTGTAAAGAAGGCCACGTTGCTGATGAGCGTGAGTGCCAGCTACTGGGTGTAAACCCTGCTGAGCCGCCAACAATTTATCGTGCAGTTGGTTGTGAAGAGTGTAACTTCAATGGTTATCGCGGTCGAACAGGTATTCATGAGTTACTCGTTGTGGATGAAACAATTCGCGAAATGATCCACAACGGTAAAGGCGAGCAAAGTGTTGAGAAATACATTCGCAAACACAGCCCGAGTATTCGCCAAGATGGCTGTAATCGTGTCTTAGCAGGTCGCACAACCTTAGAAGAAGTCTTGCGTGTAACACGTGAGGAAGGTTAATCATGGCAGCATTTGAGTACCGTGCCCTTGATGGTAAAGGTAAAGAGAAAAAAGGCATTCTTGAAGCCGATACGGTAAAGCAAATACGCCAAACATTGCGCGATCAAGGTCTCATGCCTTTAGAAGTTGTCGCTGCGGCTGAAGGCGAAAAGCAAACAAAAGGGGCGAAGAGCTCTTTATTTGGAAGCTTCTTCAAGCCAAAAATTTCGACTTCTGATTTGGCGTTGATCACCCGCCAACTAGCAACGTTGATCCAGTCAGCTTTGCCGGTTGAAGGGGCTGTCATGGCGGTGGCCGAGCAGTGCGAAAAGCCACGTTTAAAGCGTATGCTGATGGCTGTACGTTCAAAGGTTGTCGAAGGTTATACCTTAGCGGATGGTATGAGCGAGTTTCCGCATGTATTTGATGATTTGTATCGTGCCATGGTGGCAGCCGGTGAAAAATCGGGTCACCTAGACCAAGTTTTAAATCGTTTAGCAGATTATACGGAACAACGTCAGCACATGCGCAGTCAAATCACACAGGCGATGGTGTATCCGACCATTCTTGTGGTGTTTGCTATTGCGATTGTGTCGGTATTATTAGGTACCGTGGTACCAAAAATCTTGAAGACCTTCGAAAAGTCGAAACAAGTATTACCATGGACCACCGAATGGGTAATGGCTGCGAGTAATTTTGTACAAAATTACTGGTTTATAAGTTTAGTCATTATAACCGTGTTAGCAGTGGCCATTAAGCAAGCGCTTAAGCAGCCGCATATTCGTTACTGGTATGACGAAAAAGTGCTTCATTTACCGGGTATTGGTAAGGTTGCACGGGGTGTTAATACGGCACGTTTTGCGCGTACTTTAAGTATTTTATCGTCAAGCTCAGTGCCGCTACTTGAAGGGATGCGTATTTCAGGTGGTGTACTGGTTAACGAGAAAATGAAAAAGTCGGTGCAAGATGCGGCAACGCGCGTAAGTGAAGGGGCGAGTCTTCGTGCTGCACTTCAGCAAACCAAACTTTTCCCACCTATGATGCTACATATGATAGCCAGTGGTGAAAAATCAGGTGAACTTGAGCAGATGCTTGAGCGTGCGGCTAATAACCAAGATCGTGAGTTTGAGAGCATGGTAAACGTGTCTCTGAAACTATTAGAGCCCGCGATGATTGCTTCAATGGCGGTAATTGTATTGTTTATTGTTATGGCAATACTCCAGCCGATTATGGCAATGAATAAGGCTGTAGGTCTTTAAATTAGGGAACACTAGAGCAATTAGCAGCTAACACTGCCGCTCTATAATAAATTTTTGAAGAAAGTTAGAGGTATTTTTGTGAACAAACAGTCAGGTTTCTCATTACTAGAAGTCATGGTAGTACTGGTTATCATCGGTATGATCATGTCAATTGTGGCGCCAAATATCATGGGTCAGCAAGAAGAAGCTGCAATCGATAAAGCACATTTAGATATTCAACAGATTGAAGATGCGTTAAGCCTATACAAGCTTAAAAACAAAGCGTATCCAACCACAGAGCAAGGCTTAGAAGCGTTAGTAACTAAAACGAGCATTGAGCCGATTCCAAAGCGTTTCCCTGACGGTGGTTTCCTTGAGAAGTTACCAGAAGATCCATGGGGTAACCCTTATCAGCTGATCAGCCCGGGAGAAGTAGGCAAAATCGATATTTTCTCAATGGGTCCTGATGGTGAAGCAGGTACTGATGATGACATCGGTAATTGGGATGAAGAAAAGTAATAATGCCTAAATTCAGCCAACTGAACAAAGCTTATACACAGCAAGGCTTACTATTATGGTAAGCCTTGGTCGTTTGCGTTTAGCTGGCCGTGCTAAGCACGCGAAAGGGTTTAGCCTCATCGAAATTTTAATGGTGCTCGTGGTGATTGGTTTTGTCACCAAAATGGTTGCCTATAGCTTTGATGGTGGTGCAGAAGAAGAGCTAGAAAAACAAGCGCTCAGATTACATACCACAATTAATATGGCGTCTGAGTTTGCGATTTTAAATCAGGTTGAGCTGGGTTTTCATCTTGACCAAGATACCTTTGAATTTTTAGTTTTTGACGGTGATAAGTGGGTTACGTTTGACCGTGAAAAACTGTTTGCCCCGATTAAGGTTGATGAGCGCTTTAAGCTTACTCTTAACCTTGATGATTTAGCCTGGGCACAAGATAACTTGCTAGAGCAGTCAAACTGGCGAGAGTTAATGAGCGGTGGTGACGAAGACAGCCTACTTGAGCTACAAAAGCTCAAAATACCGCAAGTACTTATTTTATCTTCTGGCGAAGTCAGTGCATTTCAATTGGTTTACGAGCTTAAAGATGAGCGTGAACCGCAGTATTTTATCGAGGGCGAATTTATGGCTCCGGTAAAGTTTCGAATGGAGCCTGAATAATGAATAAGTCAGCAGGTTTTACCTTACTCGAAGTGATGGTTGCATTGGCTATTTGTGCGATGGCGGGTATTGCAGCGATGCAAGCAACCGGTGAGCACATCAATCATCTTTCGTCGATTGAAGAACAAACTTATGCCTCTTGGGTCGCTGAAAACGTGATGGTTGAACAACGTGCCAAAGGCGATAAATGGACAGGTAAAAGCGGTGTTAAAGGTACTGAAACACTCGCTGGCTTTGAATGGTATTGGCGTCAGGATGTGGTTCCTACTGCTGATAAAACCTTTGTAAAGGTAACCATCAACGTGTTCGCTGATGAAAAGCTTGAGTACCCAGTATATGAGCTTTCTACTTATTTAAATAAAGGTGATAAGTAGTGAAGCAACGCGGTTTTACCTTACTTGAAGTCATTATCGCCATGGGTATTTTAGCCTTTGTGGTGCTATCGACCCATCAAATTCTAGATTCGACGACTAAAGCGAAAGATGCCTCAGATGAAACGATTGCTGAGTTGAATGGTTTACAAACCTTGTTTCGATTAATGGATCAAGACTTTAGTCAAATGACTAAACGCCAGGTGCGTAACGAAGCCGGTGATTTTCAAGAAACGTATATCTTGGCTGGGCGCTATGTTCTTGATAGTCAGTACGATGGTATTGGTTTTGTACGTGATGGTTGGGTTAACCCAATCAATTTACTGCCGCGTTCTGAACTGCAAGCGGTTGGTTATCGCGTTATAGATGACAAACTTGAACGTGTTTACCGTGTCTATGTTGACCAATTAGATAACATGGAGCCGCGCTCACAAGTTATTTTAGAAAACATCGAAGATCTAAAATTTGAATTCTTAGATGATAAAGATGAGTGGCAAGAACAGTGGCAAATTAAGGCGCTGCCAAAAGCAGTGGCAGTCACCATTCAAAAAATGGAGCAAGAGCCAATTCGTCGCGTGTTTTTAGTGCCAGGTGAAGGCAAAGTAACTGCCCAAGTAAATAATGGCAATAATGGAACGGGTGGCACGCCATGATTGCTACTAAACGCTCAAAAGGTGCAGCACTTGTTATTGTGCTATTTATTGTAGCGCTTGCGGCTATGCTCGCTGTTGAAATGAGCGCTAATTTAATGGTGCAAGTGCAGCGTAGTAGTAACATTCAAAATCATCAGCAGGCAAAATGGTATGCGTTTGCTGCTGAAGAGTTGGCTATTAAAGCGCTAAAACAAACAAAAAAAGATGATCCGGATAAAACCCACCTTGGGCAAATTTGGGCACAGCAGGGTGGCGTGCCTTATCCAGTAGATAATGGTACCTTGAGTGGCACAATCACTGACTTACAGGCATGTTTGAACTTAAATGCCCTGCATGTAAAGCCCGATCAACAAACGGATCCTAATAATAAAACGAATCCAGCACATAAGGCATTGTTGGCGTTATTAGAAAACATTGAGAATTTACCAACTGATGAATCAGAAGAAGCCATGGCCGATAGCGTGTTTGATTGGTTAGACGCTGATAGTATTACCTATCGCTCAGGTGCGGAAGAAGATGAGTACTTATCACGAAAATACCCATACATGACCGCAAATAGTTATTTTGCCTCAACTTCAGAGCTTCGTTTAGTAAAAGGCTTTAACCCACTTGTAATGGAAAAAATCTTACCATTTGTGTGTGTTATTCCAGGTAGTGAATTGCTACAAATAAACGTAAATACATTGCCTGTAGAAAGCGCAATTATATTAAGCTCGCTGATAGATGGTTTGAGTCTTTCAGGTGCTGAAGCGGTATTATCATCACGTCCTCAAGATGGTTATGATGATTTAGAAGCATTTTTTGAAGAGGTTAATCAACAAGGCGCACAAAATGTGAAAGCCGTTGAAGACCTATTCAGTATCAACAGTGAATATTTTAAACTACAAACGCAGGCTGAATTTGCAGAGCTGCGTTTTTCGATGACCACCTTACTCCATGCCACTAATGGTACAGTAACGATACTGGCGCGAAAATTTGGAGGCGTACAGTGACAGAAATATTGTTGATCCGTACGGGTCAAACATTAAAAGACAGCCTTAATTGGCTAATTTACTCACCAACAGAACAAGAAATAATTGCCAGCGGCGAAATCGCCAATGCATCACAACTTGGTGAGCTCACAGAAAAAGCGCAATCACGGGAAGTAGTCGCGTTATTACCAAGTGATCAAGTACAACTAAAAACAGTCGCTTTGCCAACAAAGTGGAGTCGCAAGCTAGAGCAAGCACTTCCTTACATGCTAGAAGAAGAAATAGCGTGTGATGTTGATGATTTATTCATAGCGATTGCAGAGCCAACACTCATTGATGAGAAGCATGCGATTAATATCGCGATGACCGACCGTGAATGGTTCGAGCAATGGCTAGCTGAATTTAATGAGCATGGTATTGAAGTCTATAAAGTTCTGCCGGATGCTTTATTGTTACCTGATGTTGAGGACAACACTCAATTACGCGCTATTGAGCTGAATGGTCAATGGTTGTGTAAGCATGGTAATTGGCATATTGCTGCTGTGGAAACAAATTGGCTTGCTGGTTACTTAACAGCATTGGGCAATCCTCGTGTGGCACACTTTAGTCCTGCAACGGGTTTTCCTGATACGGTTGAGCTAACTGCTCAGACGGATCAATACGATTTACCATTAGCCTTATTTGCCAAACAACTACCTGAGGTGAAATTCAACCTTCGCCAAGGTGTTTATCAGCTTAAGAAAAAGTCAGCAATTTGGTGGGGCTATTGGCAAAAAGCCGCAATTGCAGCAGGTGTGGCATTAGTATGCAGTGTCGGTGTTAAGTCGCTAGAGCTTTATAAGTTAAATAGCCAGCTTGAAGCGGCAAAAGCCGAAGTGGTTGCAAATTATCAGCGTGCGTTTCCTGACAAAAAAGTACGTCCGCAGCTTATCCGTAGTCAAATTCGTAGTGAGCTTGCTTTATTAGAAGGTGGCAGTACAGCGGGTTTCTTGGATTTAACTAATGATCTGGTCTCAATTTTTAGTGAAGTTAAAGACTTCACACCGGAAACGCTGCGTTATGACCAAGGTCGTAACGAGTTACGTATTCGTGCACGAGGCAAAGATTTCCAGTCATTCAGTAAAGTAAAAGCAATTTTAGAACAGCGTGGCTTAACCGTTGATCAAGGCTCGCTGAACAATGATGGTGATTATGTCGTTGGTGAAATTAAGTTACGAGGTGCGGCATGAAAAACCAATTGATCAATTATTGGCGCTCATTAAAAGAACAAGAGCAGCAACTTGTGATGGTTGCAGGTGTTGTATTCGTTATTTTCGTGCTGGTTATGGGGGTCTTTCGTCCACTTAACGCAGCTATCGAAAAAGCAGAGCAAGACACAATAAAACAGCAAGAGCTGCTAGCCTGGGTTGACGAAAGTATTATTAAACTTAAAGCGAGCGGTAACGCACGTAATACGAACAACCGTAGCTTAAGCCAAATCGTTAATAGCACCCGTAATCGTTATCAAATTAGCATTAGTAAAATGCAGCCGAATGACAATTCACTTCGTTTAACCATTGATACTGTTGAGTTTAATAACCTTGTTGAATGGCTTGATGAATTGGTTAATTCGCATGGCGTACTAATCGAAAATTTAGATTTAAGTAAAGATGACAAATCAGGCTTTGTGCGTGTAAGTCGTTTGGTACTAGAGAAGTAAACGATGAAAAGAGTTATTTTATTAATCACAGTGTTTGTGATGTGTTTTTTGGTGTTTACGATTGTAAAAACACCCGCTGCCGTTGCACTTGATATAGCGAAGCCGCATTTACCAAAGCAATTACAATTAGGTAAAGCCAGTGGCACGCTTTGGGACGGCCGCATTATGCAGGTACGTTTTGATGGTGAGCAATTAAATAATGTGCGTTGGCAGTTATCTGGCTGGTCACTATTTACAGGCAAATTGAAAGGGACGGTACGCTTTGGTGATCCTCGTGATAAAGCGGATATTTCGGGTCATGCTGATTTTTCATATGGTTTATTTAACCAAGCCGTCACCGTGAAAAAGACCACGTTACGCTTAACTGTTGAGCGTGCCATGGAGCGTTTACAACTTCCTTTACCGGTTAGTGCGCAAGGTCGTGTGATTGTAGATTTAGATGAGTACAGCTCAGGCGAGCCATACTGTGAAAGCCTAAGCGGCGAAATCGCGAGCCCGAACATTGATGTGAAAGGAATGAATAATTGGTTTAGCATTGGCCCTCTTAGCGGCCGTTTAAGCTGTAAATCGGGTGATGTAGCAGTACTTGTTGACCCAGAAAACCGTTTAGGGCTTGAAGCTGACGCAGTATTAAAAGCGAACTTTGACTTTAAAGTGGCAGGTTACATTAAACCTGAAGCAAGCTTACCAAAAGAAGTGCACGATGCTGCGAAGTTCCTTGGTCGCCCTGATAACGAAGGTCGTTATCCGCTTAACTTTTAAATTGGATTAGTCGAACAGTATGCAATTACCTGAGTTTTCAAAGCAGCAAAGCGAGCTTCTCAGTCAGTTTTTAGCGCAGCATCAGGACGCACTTAGCTTGGCACAAACGCAAGGCTACTTGTTTGCCGTGATTTGTGCACCTGAGCCGCTTGATGTACATCAATGGTTAGAAGAGGTTGCGCCTGGTTCTGATGGGCAAATGGACGAGCAAGTGCTGTTTGCATTTATGGCCCTGTATCAGCAGATCAGTGAGCAAGTATTTGAAACAGGTTTTGCATTACCTGTGAGCCTACAGCTGAGCTCACAGGGGCAACAATACCTAGATGTTCAAGAGTGCCAGCATTGGAGCCAAGGTTTTATGCACGGTGCGCAAGGCTACGTTAACAAGCTATTAAGCGCGCCACAGTTAGCTGATGAGCTTAAAGAAGCCTTGGCTAGTGCACTGCAAAGCTTAGGCTTTTTTACCCTTGAAACGAGTGAAATTGCAGCCCTAGCAGCTGATAATGGTTTATCTGAAGGGCAACTATGCCAGCAGCAGTATGAAGTGATGAATGAGTTTGCCGCTGGCTTTGCTGAGCTTATTGAAGTCGTTGCTGTAAATAGCCAACTATATAATGACGAGGGCTGGAACTAACCCAGCTCTAACAGAATGTCTGTGCAACCTTTGGCACAGCGGACAACGCCTTTACCTGGCTGATCAGTTTTCAAATCTAAGGTGAGGGCGCCTTTGCATGCTTCGCAGTATAAGGTTTGCCCTTTGCCCAGCTTTTTTAGCATATTGCGTTGTTTGGCAAACGAGTCGCTGGTTTTTTTGTTTAAAGCAGAAAAGTCCATTACTTGTTTAACCTTTCTTCAAGCGCATTCGAGACGATACTACATACACGGTTTAAGCGTTCACCATAAAAATACAAGTTAATATCTTTTTCACGGCAGTAGTGTAAGTGAAAAACTTGTAGTTTATCGTCTGTGGTAAATGTCTCTTCAATATACTCAAGCTCTGAATTAGATAAATTCAGTTGTGACTTAATATTATTCTTAGCCATATTTGCCGCAGGACTTCGGTTGACTTTACTGGCATCTGAAATAAGACTAACACCTTCACCTAGTAACCTTTCTCTTGGCTCTTTGATCAAAGGATGATCAATCGTGAAAAGTGCTAAAATAATAAGCACTAAAATAAGAAATTTTTTCATAGCACAATAATCTTTGATCTAAATAAATACGGTATAGGTGCAAGTTTAATAAAATGGTCGTTTTAAAAGCAAGCAGATAAGATTAAATAATTAAAACGTCGTATTTTCGATCAATTCCTGAAATTTTTTATAGATTGAGTATAATGCTTTTATAGGTTTAAAGTTTCAGAAATCTTTGAACGTAATGAGATGTATTCTGATTTGCTTATTGGCACAGAGAACCTCTTACTGCAAACATATGTTTGAGTATTATTTCCTAGTGGCGTTGAGGAATTTTAATGGATAAACAGATTAAGGTTAAAAATATCCCGACGGAAGTAAAAATCCAGAAACCGGAAAACGCTTCCCTCGATGATAGATTTAATCCACGTAACCGTATTTATGTTAGAGCTGTAACAGGTTTACACCAATTGCTAAGACAGCGAATTGGTTTTGTCGGCATGCTTGCATTTATGTTACTACCTTGGATTAACTTTCACGGCCAACAAGCTGTATTGTTTGATTTGGTAGGGCAAAAGTTTAACATTTTTGGTTTAACGCTTTGGCCACAAGATCTGACTATCCTTGCTTTCATTTTAATGTTGGCGGCGTTTGCATTGTTCTTGGTGACGACCTTCTATGGTCGGGTCTGGTGTGGTTATACCTGTCCGCAAACCGTTTGGACCTTCATTTTTATTTGGTTTGAAGAAAAGTTTGAAGGCAGCGCAAATCAGCGTAAGAAACTAGATCAACGCCCGATGGACTTTGATAAGTTTTGGCGTAAAAGTGCTAAACACGGTAGTTGGTGGTTATTTTCACTTTATACCGCATTTACTTTTGTTGGTTATTTCACGCCTATCCGCCAGCTTTTGCCTGATCTGTTTACGCTTGATGCAACAGCCTATTCGTATATTTGTTTAGCCGTATTTGCAGTATGTACGTATGGTAATGCGGGTTGGATGCGCGAGATTATGTGTTTACACATTTGTCCTTATTCTCGCTTTCAATCAGCGATGTTCGATAAAGATACCTTTACCGTGAGCTATGACGAATCGCGTGGTGAAAACCGTGGTCCACGTTCACGCAAGCAAGATCCAAAAGAAATGGGTTTAGGTGATTGTATAGATTGTAACTTATGTGTGCAGGTGTGCCCAACGGGGATCGATATTCGTAACGGTTTACAATACGAGTGCATTAACTGTGGTGCATGTATTGATGCATGTGATGGGGTGATGGATAAAATGAATTACCCGCGTGGACTTATTTCCTACACCACAGAACGTAATTTAGAAACGCCAGACAACAAAACACATGCACTGCGTCCTAAGTTAATTGGCTATCTAGTTATCTTAGTGGTGTTAACGGGTGCGCTGGTGGCAAATATTGCGATGCGCAAACCGATGGACTTAGATATCATCCGTGACCGTAACCAGTTATACCGTGTTGACTTTAATGGCATGGTTGAAAATACCTATACATTAAAAGTTATCAACAAAGCGCAACATGATCAGACCTTTAATATTCGTGTTGAAGGACTCGATAACTTTGAATACATTGGTAAGCAAACATTCACCGTACCTTCTGGTGAATCTTACAATGTGCCATTGTCATTAGTGGTTGACCCTTATGATTTGAAAAAGCCAATGACGAAGTTTGAGTTTGTACTTTCTGTCGATGGTGAGCCAGATGTGCAGATTTCGCAGCCGAGTAACTTCTTTAAGGCGCGATAATTAAGTACACTGAGCAAATGAATAAAAAGCGGGATTTTCCCGCTTTTTTTATATGATGAGACATTATGAGTAAATTTAGTTTTGTTGACCTCACACCCGATTCAATTTTAGATGCAGTTGAAAGTATCGGTGTTTATGCTGAATCGGGACTGCTGGCCTTAAATAGCTACGAGAACCGTGTATATCAATTTAAAGCAGAGGATGGTCATCGTTATGTTGTTAAGTTTTATCGACCAGAGCGCTGGAGCAAAGCACAAATATTAGAAGAGCATGCCTTTGCATTTGAACTTGCTGAAGCTGAAGTGCCAGTTGTTGCGCCTGTAATTATCGAAGGGCAAAGCTTGTTTGAGCATAATGGTTATTTGTTTGCGTTATTCCCAAGTGTGGGAGGGCGCATTTTTGAGGTCGATAATTTAGATCAACTCGATGTACTTGGTCGTTTAATTGGGCGAATGCATCAAGTTGCAAAAGCAAAGTCATTTGAACATAGGCCTGTGATCAGCTGCGAAGAATATCTGCAGACAGCTAAAGTTCAGTTACAAGCAAGTAACTTGGTGCCAATGGCTTTAGAAACTGCGTTTTATACCATCTTAGATTTGGTGATAAAAGAAACCACCGCGCAATATAAAAATGTTGAAACCATCCGCCTACATGGCGATTGCCATGCCGGTAATATATTGTGGTCTGGTGACGCATTAATGTTTGTTGATTTAGATGACAGCCGACAAGGGCCTGCTATTCAAGATCTTTGGATGATGCTCAGTGGCGATCGTAACAACCAACTGTTACAGTTAGACACCTTAGTGGCTGCTTATGAAGAATTTTGCGACTTTGATCACAGTCAATTAAAGTTGATTGAACCACTCAGAGCGATGCGAATGGTGCATTACATGGGGTGGTTGGCAAAAAGATGGGATGATCCTGCGTTCCCACGGAACTTTTCATGGTTTGCTGAAGACAAATACTGGGAGCAGCAAATACTAGCGCTAAAAGAACAGCTTGCAGCGTTACAGGAAGCGCCATTAAAATTATTACCATAAATTTTAAAAGTTAAGAAAGACGAGAAAACAATGTTTAAAAAATTAAAGTTAAGTCTACTCATTTTATGTTTACCATTTGCGGCTCTTGCAGCTGATTTTGAAGCAGGCAATCAATACGAAGTATTAAAAACCGAAAAGAGTGCAACACCTCAAGTAACCGAGTTCTTTTCGTTTTATTGTCCACACTGTTTTCAGTTTGAACCGGTTGCAAAAGCATTATCTGCCAACCTGCCTGAAGGGACTGAATTTGTAAAAAGTCATGTTAACTTTTTAGGTGGTGTGTCTAAGGAAACGCAAAGCAACTTGAGCTATGCCTACTTAATTGCTAAACAACATGGTAAAGGTGAGCAAGTTGCTGATCAAATTTTTAATAGCATCCACAGACAGCGCGCTTTACTCAAAGATATGAAAGACGTAAAAGCATTACTTGCGACTAATGGTATTAGCAACGACGTGTTTGATGCTGAAATTTCAAGCATGCCAGTGATTAGTGCTGAACAAGCAATGCGAGACAAACAAGAAAAGTATTCACAAATGCGTGCCTTAACAGGTGTGCCTACTTTTATCGTCAATGATAAATATAAAATCAACTTAAATACCATCAAGAGCCAGCAGATGCTTGATGAGTTAGTCGAATTTTTATTAAAACAATAATTTCGGAGTAATGAAGTAATGATCAAATTAGTAAAAGCTGTATTAATGGCAGCCACGCTAGGTTTAGCGGCAAATGCCTCAGCAGCGCAATATGAAGAAGGTAAGCATTATGAAACGATTGATGCGCGCGCTTCTAAAAAGCCAGAAGTAAAAGAGTTCTTCTCATTCTATTGCCCGCACTGTAATACATTTGAGCCTATCGTTGCTGATCTTAAAACGATGCTTAAAGAGGGTGTTAAGTTTAAAAAGAGCCACGTAAATTTTGTTGGCCCTCGCGATCCAGAAATCCAAACTGTTTTAGCACAGGGTTATGCAACTGCAACGGTATTACCAAATAGCGATAAGTTAGTTGCAGCTGTGTTTGATCATATTCACACTAAGCGTGCACGTATTAATGAACTGGCAGACATGAAAGATATCTTTGTTGCACAAGGTGTAACAGCAGAAGACTTTGATAAGTACTACAACAGTTTTTCTGTGCGCACGATGGCGTCTAAAATGACTCGCGATCAAGAATACTATCAACAAAAAGGTGCGTTAAAAGGCGTTCCAACCTTTATTGTTAACGGTAAATACCGTTTAATCTTAGGTGCGGATTCAGGTATTAGCGATGCGAAGAGCATGGCAGACTTAATTAATTACCTAGCTGATAAATAAGCTCAATTAAATTTAATTAAAAGCTCCGTTCGCGGAGCTTTTTTGTTGGTAAAGAAAAATGCAAAAACTATTAGTTTCAAGCTGTTTGTTAGGAACCCCTGTTCGTTATGATGGGCAATCGCAAAATTTACTTCATCCAGGCTTAGAAACACTTAAACAACAGGGAAGGTTAGTGGCATTTTGTCCTGAAGTGGCTGGTGGCTTACCGACACCAAGGCCGCCTGCAGAAATTAAAGCGGGCAGAGTACTTACCAAAGATGCGCAAGATGTCACAGTACAATTTGCTTATGGCGCAGAACAAGCACTTAAGCTTTGCAAAAAGCAAGGCATTCATTTTGCATTATTAAAAGAATCAAGCCCATCATGTGGTCGCAATACTATTTATGATGGTAGTCATTCAGGAAAGAAAATATCAGGGATGGGGTTAACTGCAAAACTGTTAACCGACAACAATATAGAAGTCTTCAGTGAGCAGCAGTTGCCAGCGCTTTTTGCTGCGCTGGCAGAGAAATAATTTTATTTGCGTTGTAAAAACACACCTGATTCGATGTGGTGGGTGTAAGGGAACTGATCAAAAATCGCAAAGCGTTTTACTTCATGGGTTTTGCATAAGTGATCAAGGTCACGCTCTAGGGTATCGGGATTACACGAGATATAAATAATGTTGTCGTAGTTGGCAACTAAGTCACATGTCAGTTTGTCCATGCCTGCGCGTGGTGGATCTACCAAGATTGTTTGGCAGTTATAGCTTTTCAGATCTATGCCATCTAAACGCGAGAAGGTACGTTCGCCTTTCATCGCTTGAGTGAACTCTTCACTCGACATACGAATAATATCTAAGTTATCAACTTTGTTCTGTGCAATATTGTATTGCGCTGAGTAAACCGATGATTTTGATATCTCAGTGGCTAATACGCGATCGAATGAACCCGCAAGGGCAATAGAAAAGTTTCCATTTCCACAATATAGCTCAAGTAAATCATTGCTAAGTGGTTGGCAAAGCGCTTGTGCCCACTCGAGCATTTTGATGTTCACTTTCGCATTTGGTTGTGTAAAGCTATTTTCGACTTGTTGATAAATAAGCTCTTTACCGTTTACGTTAAGACGCTCGATAACATAGTCATTACCAATCACTTCTTTTTGCTTACGAGCACGACCAATAAAATCAATTTTAAACTGTGTGCTCAGTTTTGCCTTAAGCTCTTTAATTGCTTGCAGCCACTGCTCATCTAATTGTTTGTGGTATAACAAGCTAACAAGAATTTCGCCACTTAAACTTGATAGGTAATCGATTTGAAATAGCTTACGGCGCAGAACTTCGCTACCTTTTAAGTTTTCGATCATGGCTTGCATAACTTCACCTACTAAAGGTGCTGCAGGGTCAAACTCATCAACGCGGATTTTTTCTTTAGTTTGTTGATCAAACATGATGTGAAACAGGTCTTCACCTTCATGCCATACTCGAAACTCTGCACGTTGGCGGTAATGAATAGGATCAGAGCCAAACACTTCTAATTTTTCGACACCAAAACGTCGAAACTGTGAGGTGATGCGCTGCTCTTTCTCACTCAATTGTGCATCGTATTGAGTTGTATCAATTTTTATAACCGCCATGGCTGATTACCTTTTATCTCTTAGCTTTATAACGGCGCTATTGTAGGGAGCGCTGAGGATTTGTCTAGTTTTGTTATTTATTTTAGTGTCGTTTTTTTATACAAAAAACTTAAGTTCTGTGGTTTTTGGCCGATAATGAGTTAACCATAACATGGAGTCGGATCATGAAAATTGGCAACCTAGGCTATATGCCTAATACAAATGTGAATAAATACAATGGCAAGCAGGCATTGCAACAGCCTACCATTCAAAATCGTCAAGATAGTTATCAACAACGCGGTCGTGAGCTCGCGGCAAAAGTTCTTGATGATAAACTTGCAGAGGCATTAGGCCTACCTAAAGCCGAAGAGAAAAAAGATAAACCGCTGTTCGACTTTGAAGAGATCGTAAAAAACGTTCTCGACTTTGTTGGCGGTGCACTTCGTAAAGCAAAAGCCGATGGTGCTGATGATGAAAAACTTAAAGGCATGCTAGGTGATGCACGTAAAGGTGTGCAAATGGGCATCGACGATGCGTATGGTGAGCTTAAAGAGTCAGGCATTCTCAACGATGACATTGAAGAAGGGATCAAAAAGTCTAAAGAAGGTATCTACAAAGGTATTGATGAATTAGAGGAAGACTTGTTCAATCCTAAACCGAATGCGGTTTCAGTAAGCCAAGCTCAGTATATTAGTTTAAGTAATAACGCTGAATACACCTTCACCACCGCTGAAGGTGATGAAGTGAGTATTAGTTTTGCAGATGCATATCAAAGTAAGTCAGCAAGCAGCTATAGCAAAAATGGTGATAACGAGGCCTTTGTCAGTGAATCGTCTCAATCTCGTGACTTATCATTCTCGGTGACAGTCAATGGCGATCTAAATGAGCAAGAGCAGCAAGCTATCAATGAACTGATGGAAGACTTACAAAGTGTCAGTGAGACATTCTTCTCTGGTTCATTAGAAGATGCCTTTGAACAAGCTAAAGAGTTGAACTTAGGCAACGAGCAACTTGTTGGCTTTACGATGGATCTGAAACAAACCAAAACAGTGGCAGCTATTAAAGGCTATGAAGAATATAAACCAGCCCCTGAAAAAGAAGTTGCTGAGAAAATTGCGCCATTTAATGACGACTTGAAGCAGGCGTTTAATAAAGCGGGCGATATTGGTTTGCAAAATGAACTAGCTGGCATCTTACAATGGTTAAACCAAGATAAAGAAGAAGTCAGTAAGTTGGTAGATTATACCAAAGCCATGTTTGAGCAAATGAATAAGCTACGTTCGGCAACAGAAGAAGAAGCGTAGTCCTTCTTTCTTTTTATTAAGCCACATGGCAAACTGCTGACCTTTGATGATCCGAGGTAAGCAGTTTGTCAGTTCATATAATGGTGTTTGATTCAGGTATAGGTGGAACAACCGTACTAGAACAGATCCAAGCTGTGATCCCTGATGCTGATTATAGCTATTTTATGGATAATGCTTTATTGCCTTATGGCGCACAAAGCCAGCAAACGATCATCGCTCGTCTTTTTGCACTACTAAAGTTTATAGAAACAGCAAACTTACACGTAGATATCCTAGTTATTGCCTGTAATACCGCTTCTACCTCTGCATTAGAAACTATTCGCCCTAATACAAACATCGAAGTTGTTGGTGTTGTACCTGCGATAAAGCCTGCGTGCGCTATTAGTAAGAGTAAACATATTGGTTTATTGGCAACACCATCGACGACTAAGAGTCGCTACACTGCAAACTTAATTAGTACTCATAGCCAAGGCACACAAGTTAGCTTATATGGATCAACGGCGCTGGTGGAAATTGCTGAAACACTATTTCATACGCAGAAAATCAATAAAGCAAAGCTTGAGAAAGTATTGAGTGATTTAGCGATAGCAGAAGATATAGATGTATTAGTTCTTGGTTGTACGCATTTCCCATTACTCGCCAGCGCGATTAGTGATTACTTCAAACAACAGGTATTACTCATTGATTCAGGTAAAGCTATTGCTAAGCGCGTTGAAAGTTTGATTACTTTACGAGGCTTTACTTTTACAACCGATAAAAAAAAGCCGCTGCATTACTATGCAACGGCTCCTATAGGTCATTCGCAATTACGCGTTGAGCTGATTACGCTGACTGATCAGATTCCTCACGGAAACCATTAGCCTCGTTCTCTTGTTTTTGTTTTGCTTCACGCACTTTTAAAGTACGTTGTTGGAACTCGCTATCATTTAATTGATTGATTGCGTTATCTGCATCCGCTTCTGCCATTTCAACAAAACCAAAGCCACGACGTTTACCTGTATTTTTATCTTTTAATAAACGTACGTTGAAAACTTTGCCTTGCTCTTCAAATAAAGCACGAACAACACCTTCATTAGCACGATAAGGTAGGTTGCCAACATAAAGTGTTTTTGTTTTTACTTCGGCCTCCTCACTTGACGTTGATGAAAGTGCTGCAATAACTAAAGCACCAATTAATAAGCCTGCACCAAATAGTAATGCTGGGTCCAAAGCCAAGCTTGCAAATGCAAACTTAACAACCACAAAACCTAAAACAGCAAGAATAACTGAGAAAAGAAGAGATTTTTGATCGGGTAATTTCATTTTGATCTACCAATAAACAAGAAATAAACATTAATTTAACATTGTGAACTTGCTATCTTAACGAGTTAAATGAACATAGCAATGAAATTTGCATGAAATTATGAATATTGGCTTAAAAAACAGCCATAATAGCGACCGTTTTTGCTGTTTTCGGTAATTTTAGTTCGCTTTTTGAGCGAACAGTAAAAAGATCGAAAAAAAGTGTTGATCTGTTTTTGGATCTCCCTATAATGCGACCCCACTGACACGGCGGGCAGCAACGAAAGGCGCTGAACAACGTAGCAGAGA